>JAYTIP010000373.1:0-3461 GCA_043731745.1 Elusimicrobiota bacterium
GGCTCGGCGGGCATGGGCTCCGGTGGCGGCAACGGTTGTAACGGCGGCGGCGGCGCGGCCAACTCCGACAACGGCGCGGCGGTCACGGCGGCTACGGCGAACAGCGGCGGCGGCGGCGGCGCGGGTTCGAGTTCCGGCACGGGCGGTGCGGGCGGTTGGGGCGGTTCCTGTATGGAGTTCTGGATCAACACCCCTTCGGCCAGCTACAACGTCCAGATCGGCGCGGGCGGCGCGGGCGGCGTGACGTCGGGGAACTCGAGCGGCGGCGCGGGCGGATCGGGTGGTTGCATTATCGAGGGAATGTACTAGGGGGCGCTATGGGAAAAACCGAGATCGACGCGCGTCAGTCACGAGTGAAAGAGCTTCTCGTCTCCTTGCGCGGGGGCGGAGCGACCCAGGCCGAGAAGGACGAGCTGCTCGAGAAGGTCGCCGCGGCCGTTTTCATGGAAGACGCGACCGTTAAATGAAGGCCTAGCCGCAGTCGGAAAAGCCTGCTAGAATATGTCGCAAAGTCGTCACAAGGAGAACACAATGAAGAAACTGAACATGCTGGTCCTGGGGATCGCCGCGGCCGGCGTTCTCCTGGTGTCTTTCAACCGCGCCGCCTACGCCACGTCGGCGGCCGCGGGTCACAGCGTCACGACCTACATCAAGACGGCGGGCATCGTCACGGCGATGCTTGCCGACGGCGCGGTGACGTCCGTCAAGCTCGCCGCGAGCATCATCACGTCGGGGCAGCTCGCCGACGCCTCGGTGACGACGACCAAAGTCGCGACGCAGGCGATCACGTCGCCGAAGCTCCTGCTCGCCGACCAGACCGCGGGTCAGGTCGCCTGCATCACGACGACCAAGACGATCGGCACGTGCACGAACATCACGGCCGCGACCGGCGTCTGCGGGACTTGCAACTAAGATGATCCCGGCTGCGGGCCTCGCGTTCGCTTCCCTTGGAGCCATCCTCGCGTTCAATCGCGGGGGTGTGTTCATCCATGGGATGACGGACGCGAGGCTCGTGTGCATGGTCGCCGGGATCCTCCCGGCCGCGCACTTCCACAAGTGGCGCGATTCGAAGTTCATGTTCCCCGTCGTGGCCTACGGCCTCTGCATGGTCCCCGCGCTCTTCGTGACGCGCTCCTGGCAGATCAGCCTCTTCGGACACCCCGGCGTTTACTCGGGGTCGGTACTCACCTTCCTCCTCTGCGCGATGGGACTTCTCATCGCCGAGCAGCTCGAGGAAGGGCGCGACCTCGTTCGCAACACCATCCTGGCGGCGGGCTCGGCGACGGTCCTCGTCTGCTTGGCCCAACGCGCGGTCGGCTTTGATCCCTTTCGCATCGGGACTTTCGACGGCCGCGCAGTAGGGTTCCTGGGTTCGCCCATCGACATCGGGGCTCTCCTCGTGGTGCTCCTGACGTTCGCGCCCTTGGGCCTGCCGATCTACGCCGCGGGCTTGTGGGCCGCCGCCTCGCGCGGCGCCTGGGTCGCGGCCCTCGTCGCCCTGACGCCTCGACGCTTTCGCGTTGCGGCCTTCGTCCTCGCCACGGTCGTCGGGATCTCCTGCATGTATCTGCGCCCGACCAACTCCGACGCCGGGCGCGTCCTGATCTGGAACAACGCGCCCCTCTCTCTCATGGGCTCGGGCCCGGCGACGTTCAACCTGACCTTCCCTCGGGGCATCTTCGTGCCGAGCGAGGGTATCTTAAACCCCGCCCACGCCCATAACAGCGTCATCGACACCTTGAGCACCAAGGGCGTCTTCGGCCTCATGGGCCTGCTCGCGCTCCTGTGGGCGCCCGAGCTCGCTGGTCTTTGGACGATCTGCATGTTCAACCCCGTGTCGTTTGAAGTCACGTTCATCGCCTGCGTCTTAGCCGGACTCTCAAGGAGCCCCAAATGAAAATGTTAATCGCCGCCCTCATGGCCTTGATGGCCGCGTCCGCGCAAGCGAGCTTCCTCTCGCCGCAGCCGACTACTCAGGTCATGGTCGCCACGTTCACCGCAGGCGGCACGGGCACGAACGCCATCGCCTTCCAGAACACGTCGACGACCAACGACGTGCGCATCCTCAAGATCACCGTCAGCAACGTCACGACGACCGCGATCACGGGCGGCCTCGTGCAGTATTGGGCGCTGATGTCGACCGCGGCCACCCCGGGCGGCACCTCTCAAGTCTCCTTCGGGGACTTCGGCGCGGCGAACACGACCAATGCCACGTTCCCGGCCGGCATCGTCGCCAGCACCGGGCCCGTCAATGTGACCTTCGAGGGCAAGGCCGTCGGCACGAGCCAGCTCCCGATCATCCGCCCTCTGGTCATCAACACCGATGAGACCGCGACGATCAGCCTCTACGACGAATACTACGGCGTCTACACCGACGATCAGCGCGATCTCCTGCTTCCCAAGAACACGCAGCGCGCGCTCATCCTGCGTCAGATGCAACTCGGGCCGACCGACTTCACGGCCGGCACGGTCCTGGTCCGCATACACTACACCGTTCGCTAGAATGGCGCACGAACATGAGCGTCGTACCGATCTCAATCAAGCCGAGGTGAAGGCGGCGATGAAAGCCGCCATCAAGGAATGGCTCGACGAGAAGTTCTCGGAGTTCGGCCGATGGTCAATGGGGGCGATGTTCGCGGCCGCCCTCGCCGCACTCACGATCTTCATCCTGCGCATGAACGGCTGGCAAAAGCATTAAGGAGAATTCCATGACCATGTCCACGAAGCTACTCGACGCCACCGCCCACATCCAGGCCGGAGTGAAGACCATTCTCGCCACCCTCGAATCCTTGGACCGCGGAGAGCACGACGCCGCCGCGCGGGTCGAAGCTCTCAAGCAGAAGACCGTCGACTGCGTGGCCGAACTGGCCGCGGTCCACGAGAAGATCGCTCGGGCCGAAGCCGCCTTGTCGGACATCAAGACCGCGGCCGCGGAAGCCTCCAAGGGCGCGACGGAGACGGCCGAGGCCATCATCACCGGGGGCAAGGATGAAGCCAAGCGGCTCATCGCCGCCGCCAACGACACGTGCAAGGTCGTCGTCGACCAGCGCGAAGCGGCGCGCGAACAGCTCGAGAAGTACCGGCTCGCCGCGGCCGAGGCCCACTCGGAATGGAACGACCTCAAGGCGCGGATCGCGACCGCCAAAGAGAACTTCCTCAAGGCGGCGTCGCATCCTTAAATGACGACGAAGATCATTGCCGACGTCCACTTCCCGGCTATTGTTATCTGCGGAGTGGACGGCAATATCCTAGCGACCTTCCCAATCAGCGCGGCTTCTTTGCCGCTTCCGGCTGGGGCGTCGACGGGAGCGAAGCAGGATACGGGCAACGCCGCGCTCGCGCTACTCTCTCTTGAGGCGACGCAAACTCTCGTCAAAGCCAAGACCGACAATCTCGATGTGGCTTTGTCGACGCGGCTCAAACCCGCGGACACGTTAGCCGCTGTCACGACGGTCGGAACT
>JAYTIP010000374.1:0-2595 GCA_043731745.1 Elusimicrobiota bacterium
CGGCGCGCCAGGCGACGAGCGACTCCAAGCGCGAGCCGCCGAAGTCGTCGGCCACGCGGGTCGCGCCATTAGGATCAAGGGCTCGCACGATGGACGCCAAGGTGCGCGCGTGCTCGTCGCGCTGGCCGGTCCAATAGTCGCGACGGCGCGCGAGCAAGGCGTGCACGGCGGAGGGCGTTGGGTTCGACACGCTCTCCTCGGGCACGCCCGGCACCGCGACGACGAGCACGCCCGCGAACTCGACGGGCGCCGACGCGATGCGCGCGTCCGCGGTCGCGACCTTCGCGCGGTCGGCGGCGACCTCGGCGGATTTGGCCTGCAGGTAGTCGAGCGAAAGGTCGGAGACGCCGGAGGGATTGGCCGAGCCGTGCTTGAGGCTCTCGACCAAGGACGGCAGCAGGGCGATGCGGCGGTCATATTCAGCCGGCGCGTCCGTGCTTCGAAAACGGTCTCGCGCGTCGATCGAGGAGAGTAGGCCCGAGACATCGGCGCGAAAGCGCGTCACCGCGGCCGCCAGGCCGCCCACGCGCACGGCGAGAGAGGCGAAGTCGTCGCGCTGCTTCGTGTCGGCGGCCGTCTGCTGCTCGGCCTCTTTCTTCCACTCATCCGTGCGTCCCGCCTGCTGGCCCGCGCCCGCCGCGGCCCCCGCGTTGTCGGCGCGCTTGGCGTCGATGAGCTTGAGCTTTTGATCGACGAGGGCCTCCATCTTTCCAAGGGCGGCGTCCGCGGAATTAAGGAGGTTGAGGCTGTAGGACAGATCCATCACCATCGCCAGGCGCGAGAAGTTCTTGCGGAACTCGAGCGTGTCGCGGCCGTCGCGGCGCTCGCGCAGGGCGCCGGAACGCGCACGGTCGGACACGGCGAGGACGGCGTCGGCCGCGTCGCGGGCGGCGAGGTCCGCCTGCAACTGTTGATTGAGCGCCTCGACCTTCGAGACGCGCGTCTCGACCGCGTTCTCGACCGGCGTGCCCGCGAGATCGGCGCGCGGGGTATTGGACGATACGCCGCTTCCCGGCGCGTCGTCGAACATACGGCGCAGGGCGTCGAGCGAAGCCCACGAGGACTCGCGGCTGTCGCGCGCGCCGACTCCGTCGGAATCGCCTAGAAGAGGATCGACGCGTTCCCGAATCCGGTCCAGGCGGTCGAGCTCGGTTTGATCGGCGCCCGCGCCGGACAGGTCGCCGCTCTGTCCCAGGCGCTCGCGCAGCTCGCGCTCGGCGGCCGGAGACATCCCGGCGGGAATCTCGGGATTCAGAGCATAGGGCAGTTCGAGAGGTTGGGCGACCGCCGCGGGGCCGAAGTCCGGCGGCGCCAGCGCGGCGACGCGGCGCTGGGCGGCCTCGTGGCGGTCGAGCGGCGCGCGCTCGTCGCGCGCGGGCGCGACCGTGAGGCCCATCGCTTTGGCGAGCGCGGGAAGCGCTGCGCGCGCGGACGCCAAGGACGCCGCAGACGCCGCGCCCGCGGGCAAGGTCGCGAAGCGCTTGGTCCACGCCTGCGCCTCGGCGCGTCCCGCGGCGGGGGCGGCGGCGACGGCCGCAGCACCCGCCCGGCGCAGCTCGTCGCCGCCGGCGCCGCGCGTCAGGGCCTGGCTCAGGGCGTCGAACGCGGGCCACGCGGCCGGAATGCGGACCGGCTGGGAGACCGCGACCGGGGGGGCGGGCAAAACCGCCGAGGCAGAGACCCAGCCCAGCGCCGCCACGGAGCTATGAAGGGAATCGGCGGCGCGGGGAGCGGGGGCCGTCGCGGCCAAGGCGGGGGCGGCGGCCTGCAGGACCAAAGAGAGTGAGAGCGCGCACGCCGTGAGTCGGCGCGGCGCCAGGGGACGGGATTCTCGGCGAGAGGGGTATCCCATTGGGCCCAGCATTCGGCTTCGAGGACCTACACGAACTCAAAGCCAGGGGCCTATCCTAGCATAGGTCGTTCGTCCCCGTCAAGTGCCTGATGTTAAGACTCGGTTCTCCCTCGTAACTTAATCTTTAAAGCCTGGCACCATGTGTCATCCGTGTTACTACTCACACAGTTATCCACTTATCCACAGGAGGGCAACAGGGGTCCAAATGGGTAAGCGGCGGGCATTTTCTCTCGATGCCTCGGGCCGGGAGGCCTATGCGCCCGGGACCCCAGGGGGAAAGCGCGCGATTTTGCCGCGCGAAATGCTAAACTGGCCGCGATGGAAGCCCCGTCCACCGCCGACTCGGTCGAACGCCTCTGGAAGACCGCGCGCTACCTGCCCCAGACCGTGCGTCTGTTGGGCACGCGCTACCGAACCTTATTTCTGGCCCACGCTCAGCGCTGCCGCCCGCGCGGCGAGGCCGGCGTCGTGGCCGACGCCCTGGCGTTCGCGGATTATCTCGCCAAGCAGGAGCGCGTGGGACTGCTGGCGCCCGAGCGCACCGCGCTGCGCCGCGACGCCCGCGCCCTGCGCCGCCGCTTCCGCCTGCGCCGAGACGGCGACGAAGTCGAGGCGATCGAGAAGTGGAAAATCCTGCAGTGGCTGAGGCTCTGACCATGGCACATCAAGGCGCGACCGACTCCGGCTACCGCACCCCGCCCCTGCTCGACTTCGTGACCCGGACGATGGCTCGCGAGGACGAC
>JAYTIP010000375.1:0-3635 GCA_043731745.1 Elusimicrobiota bacterium
GGCCTTGGGGCGCTTGAGATCGGAGGAGAGCGCCAGGAGTCCGCGCACGCGGGCGTCGGCCTCGCGCACGAGGCGTTCGAGCGATTCGGTCGAGAGCGCTTCGTCGATCAGCTCGCGCTTGGCGCGCAGCGACGCGGCGGCGTCCTCGAGCTCGACGGCCATCAAAGCGTCGACCGACCTGCGGGCCCACATGCCGAGCACATCGTCGGGGCCGGGCATCGCGGCGAACAGGCGTCCCGGCAGGCCGGAAGCGCGGGGATCGGTGAACTGGCGCGCGAAGGCGCCCGCCAACATTTCCCGGACGAGAATCGCCTTTTGCTCGTAGCTCAACGACTGCGACGCGATTCGATTCGTCAGGCCGCGCACGAGCGTAGGCTGATCGCCGCTCTCGTCGAAACGCTCGAGGCCGGCCGCCGCGTCGAGCAGAGGCGCGCCCACGCCCGTGGGGAAGGTTTCGACCGCGCCCGTCGCGGGATCGAGGCGCACGAGGTCGCCTTCGGCCAAAGTGACGGGGCGCTCGGACTTCGCGTCGCGCACGGTGATCGCGCCGGCCTTGCGCTCCCGGCCGAGGCCGAAGACATTGAGCGCGGCGACGCCGTCCTTCCAGTCGACGCGCGGCAGGATCGCGGCGGGGATGCCCATCTCGCGAGTCGTGATCGCGGCGTGGCTGAGCAGGCCGCCCGAAGTCGTGATGACGGCCTTCGAACCCTTGATGGCGTCGAGGTCGTCGGGCGTCGTGTAGGGGGCCACGAAGATGTAGCCGCCCTTCGCGGCCACGGCCTTGTCATAGGTGATGCGCGCGAGCACGGTGCGGCCGTGGCCCGGGCTCGCCGCGAGGCCCTGGAAGACGCGACCGACGCCGGCGCGAATCGGACGCGTTTCGTGCAGCAGACGCTGGAAGTGATCGAAGCCCGCCGGAGCCTCGGACGGCTTGAACTCGGCGATCGCGTAGCCCTGGGCGCGGAGAACGCTGAAGAGCACCACGGGCGTGACCGCGTGCGGCGACTCACCCGGAGCCAAAGAGGAGATCTCGGCGCGCGCGAGGCCGATCTGGCCGCCCTTGGGATCGCGCAAGGCGTACACCGTGATCCAGCCCTTGGGATCCATGCGGCGCTGGGCGCGCTCGACGGTCAGGCCGCCGAGCATGCCGATGGTTTCGTACTTGAACAGCGCCGGGTCGAGAGAAGAGAGGACCTCGGCCATCTTCGCTCCCGCCAAGGTCGGTCCGGCGAGGCTTGAAGCCAGCGAAGCGAGCGGATCGTAATCGGGAACGCGAACGAGGTCCGACCCCGCCGTGAGGGCGAGCTGACCGCGCGCGATCGCGGCCTCGATGGGATCGTTGACGAAGCGGTCGATGGTGCGCTGGCCGACGCGCTCGCCCGCGGGAATAGCGGGCAGGCCGAGACGAACGAGGTTATCGTTGAGCGCTTTGCGCAGCATCGAGCGATATTGGGACTCGCCGTTGTACTTCTTCCAGCCTTCGACCATCGCGTCGTGATCGTCGTGCACGAAGAACGGCAAGGTGCCCTCGCCGAGCACGATGTCGACCCACTCGTCGATGCGCGCGCCGACCTCCTCGCTCGTCTTGGCGCCTTTGACGAGAAGCGGAAGCGCGAAGTCGACGCCGACGGTCGCGTGCAAGGCCTGCACGACGAGGGCGAAGGTGTCGGTCATCTCGTCGACGGTCTGCGCGGCGTGGTCCTTGTCGACGACGGCGGTGAGGAAGCCGTTTTTCTGCTCGACATGAAAGCCCGCTTTGTGAAGGAGCCGGCCGACATAATAAAGTCGCGTCTGATTGTCGTAGCCCGTTCCCCATTCCTGGTAGCGCACGCGGATCATGCCGCCCTCGTCGGGCTGCAGGAAAGAGGCGTAAATCTCGGCCGAGTGCGCGCCGAGCTGAAAGTGGCCCCAAAACTGATGGTCCTGCATGATGAGCGAGCCGCCCGGCGTGTCTTTCGAGCGCGTCATCGCGGCGAGCAAAGCCTTGAAGCCCGGAGAGACGACGCGCTTGTCCTTGACGAGGGGATTCTCCGACAGATCGACGAGCGACACGGCTTTCTCTTCGTCGCCCTCGCCCAAACGCACGGTCAGGTTGGCGGGCGTCGAGGCGTTCGCCTTGCCCACGGTCTCGAGCGCCTCCTGGTGCAGATGATTGAGGTACTTGTGCAAAGAGGGCTTGTCGATCGGCATGATGAGAGCGACGGCGGCGGGCGGGATCAGATCGGAGTCGGCCAGCCCCTTCATCGCGAGTTCGAGCCGACCCTTGATGCGGGCGAGCTCGAGCGTGACGCCGAGCGCGTCGGCCTCGCGCGCCTCGTTGCCCTCGGCGAGCTGGGAGTAGGCGACGGACATCGCCGCGACATGATCCTGCACCGCGCGCGCCGTCTTGACCGTCATCTTCGAGGAGTTCTGGGCGATGAGCTCGAGCGCGGCGAAGTTCGACTCGATGAGTCCGTTGAACACGGCGAAGCGCTCGCGCAGGCCCGCGATCTGCGCGGCGTCGCCGCGACGCTCGAGGCGCACGCTCACGGACTCGTCGGCGCTCGGAGTGACGCTCAGCCCCTGGGACTTGGGCCGGGTGAACAGAACGCGGTAGCCGGCCGCGTCGAAGCTGCGGCTGCGCGCGGCGCGCACGAGAATGCGCTCGCCGCGAGCGGCGGAAGCGCCGGCGACGGACTGCGCCGAGGCGACGGTCTCCTGCGACGCGGCGGGTGCGGTGACCTTGAGGGTCGGGGCCTCGGACTTGGCGAAGGCGTTGCTCAGCGCGTTGACCGCACCCGTCACCGCGCCCTTGAACCAGCCTTTGGCGAACACGCCGCTCGGCGCGGGCGGCGCCGGCGTGCCCGGGGTTTTCGCGAGGCCCTTCGCCGCCGGGGCCAGACCCGATGCGTGATCGGGGGTCGAGACCGCCTCGTAGACCCCGGTCCTCGCCTTGCCCACGGGATCGTCGTCGTGATCGCGGATCGCGCCGCCGTCGTACAGAGCCTTGAGCTGGGCGTCGCCCTTGAGCCCCGCGGGCACGAGGGCGGCCGGCGTGTTCTTAAGCCCTCCCTCTCCTTTCGACGCGGAGCCGTGGATGGGAGCCGTGATCGACGGCGGAGCCGGCGGACCGGAGGGCTTCTTCGCCGCGGTTTTCTTGATTGCCGGCTCGGCGTCGAGCGGATTGGGCGAACCGTCGGGAAGCGGGAAGTGGACCGGCTTGCTCGGATCGTGACCGTAAAAGCCCGCGGGAGGATTGAGTTCCAACGCCGTCGGCGCGGCTTGGATATTGGCCGGCGCCGGAGCGGCGAGGGGCGCGGGCGCTCCGCTCTGGCCGAGCGAAGGCGTCAGCCCGAGCCCGAGCGTGGGCACCGGGGCGACGATCGATCCCGGACCCGCCGCGCCGATGCTCCCGGCCTGGCCCGAGCCCGTGTTCGTCTTGCCCGCCTCACCCGTCCGGCCGATTTCCTGGGTGTGCGAGGGCGCCGCCAACAGGGCGCATAAGAGGAAGGCGAAGGCTCCCCGGAGGGGAATCGGGGCCATACGCCGAGTGTAGCCCCTGAATCCATGGAGCGCCAGGGGGCGGGCTTATATAGGCCGGGGAGGGGAATCGACCTTTGCCGGGGACGGTCGGGATTGACCCTCCCTCGGGGGTC
>JAYTIP010000376.1:0-4133 GCA_043731745.1 Elusimicrobiota bacterium
GTCGGGCCGTCCGGCCGCGATGTTGACCTCGGAAATACGGTACATGACCTCGAGCGCCAGCTCGCCGTCGGCCTTGCCCGTGTTCTTGATCTGCTCGAGCGTGGCGACCGCGCCGTCGAAATCCTTGCGGTCCCGCTGGATCTGGTAAGTCTCCCACAGCGCGTTCTGCGCCTGGGCGTCGCCGGGCTTGGCGGCCGCGACGAACTTCTGGTAGGCGTACTGCGCCATGTCGAGCTTGCCGAGCTTCTTGTAGGCGAGCGCCAGGTTGAACTGCGCGGGCGGCACGTAAGGAGAGGTCGGATACTCCTCGATGAGGCGCGAGTAATGTCGCGTCGCCTCCTCGAACTTCTCGAGGTTGTAGTAGGCGCTCGCGAGGTGAAAAACCGCCAACGGGGTGTCGTCGGACTTGTCGAAGTTACCGAGCAGGCGCTCGAACGCGGGAATGGCGTCGAGCCACTTCTGCTGATTGAAGTAGCTCTCGCCGAGGTAGAACTGCGCCTTGGGCAGCTCCGCGTGGTTGGTGAATTCGACCGAGAACTTCTGGAAGTCCAGGGCCGCCGAGGGCCAGTCCTTGGCCTCGAACGCGCGGCGCGCGAGGCGGAACTGCGCCTCGCCGCCTATAGGGGTACCGGGTTGGGATGTTACGATTGCCCGCAAGCTCGTTTTAAAATCGAGGCCCTTCGTGCGGTCGAACACGCCCTCGAGGATGTCGAGGCCGTCGTTGGCCTCGGGCGCCGCGGGGAACGAGGCGACGAGCTCCTGCACCGCCTTGATCGCGGTCGCGTCGTCCTTGGCGTTATAGGCCGCCTGAGCGATGCGCAGTTCGGAGAGCGCCGCGGTCGGCCCCTTGGGGTCGGCGGCGAGCAGTTCGCGGTAAGCGGCGATGGCCTCGCCGTACTTCTGCGCGCGGAACAAGGTGTCCGCGATCTGCGAGCGCGCCATCGGCGCGTCCTTCGACTGAGGATAGGTTGCGACCAGCTTCTTCCACAGATCGATTGCCTGGGTGTAGAAGCGCTGATGGTAGGAGCTCATCGCGGCGCGGTAGAGGGCCGAGGGCGCTTCGGCGGCCTTCGGGTTCTCGCGGGCGAACTTCTCGTACAGCGAGTACGAGTCCTCGTAGTTCTTCTGGTTGAACATCGAGTCGGCGATGCCGAGCTCGTTGAGCCCCGTGAAGGAGAACGAGGAGGTGGCGACCGCCATCATGTCCTTGAGCTTCTGGCGCGCCTCGAGAGCGAGCGTGTCCTCACCCTTGTAGGAATGACACCACGCGAGCCCGTCCTGAGCGTAGAACGCGGCGGGGTCGTCGGGGTAGACCTTCAAGATCATCTCGTAGATGACCGTGGCCTCGTCGACCTGGTTCATCCCGAGGTACGCCTCGGCGGCGTACAGGTAGCTCATGGATCGCCACTTGGACTTCGAGGGCGGAAGGTGACGGAAGATGAACTGATAGGAAGTCAGGATCGAGTTGAACGCCTTCTGGTCGTACTGGTTCTTGAGAATGGAGAACAGCGCCTGCTCGGCGATGTCGGACGACGGCGCCAGGTCGATGATGCGCTGGAACGAGCTCGTCGCCTCGACATAACGCTTCAGCGCGATCTGGGCGTTGGCCATGATCAGGTATACATTCTTGGCGAGCACATGGTTGGGGTACTGCGCCACGAAGTTGCTGCCCGTCTGGATCGCCTGCATGAAGTCGCCGACCTGGTACTGGCACCAAGAGAGCTTGAAGTACGCGAGCGGCGTGATCTTGACCGCGTCGGGGTATTGCGTGATCACCTTCGTGTACGCGAACAGCGCCTCGCGCGTCTGGCCGGCGACCAAGTGCGACTCGGCGATGAAGAACTGCGCCAACGGCGCGAAGAAGTCCTTGGGGTAGCGGTCGAGCACGGCCTGGAAGTTGGCGCGCGCCTCGACGTAGTCCTTCTTCTGGAAGTACGACGAGCCGATGCGGAAAAGGGCCGAAACGCGCAGCGGGCTCTCGGGATAGATCGCGATGAAGGTCTGGTACTTCGAGATCGCGCCGTTGTAGTCCTCGGCGAGGAAGAACGAGTCGCCGATGAAAAACTGCGCCTCCTCCTTCAAATCGGAGTCCTTGTAGTCGCGGATCAGGTTCTCGAACGCGGCGGCCGCGAGGTAGGCGCGCTTAGAGAGGAGATAGGTTTTGCCGAGGTAGTACTGCGCCTCGGCGGTCTTGACCTGCTTGAGCGAACGCTCCGCCCCCGCGTAATCGCCCTTGTGCAGGGCCACGATGCCCTGCGCGTACAGCACGACGGGCTCCTTCAGGAAGGTCGGGAAGGTTTCGCCGAGAAGGAAGAGGTTCGCCTCGGCCTGGGAGAACTGCTCGAGCGCCAGATCGGCGTAGATGATGCCCATGAGGGCTTCGGGATTGATGTAGGTCTTGGGGTAGCGGCGGTCGACCTCCTTGAACTCCTCGACGGCCTTCTCCCAGTCCTTCTCGTTGTAGGCGACCTCGCCCAGGCGGTACTGCGCGGACGCCGCGAGGCCGGACTTCTTGTCGCCGAGCACGCCCTGATACGCCTTGCGCGCGTCCTGCAAGGCCTTCACCGCGGCGGGATTTTTGGGCGCGAGCAGGCGGGCCGAGGAGGACTTTTTAGCCGTCGCCTCGGCCTTCAAAATCGACATCGCGTGCTGCATGTACGCCTCGCCCATCAGGAAGTCGGCGTCGGCGATGCGCGGCGAGCGCGGAAACTGGGTGGCGAAGTTCTCGAAGGCCTGAACGACGGCCAGCTTGTCGCGCCCGGTCTCCTGGAACATCTGGGTCGCGGAGTTGAAGGCCGATTCCTCGGCGGCCGCGTCGAAGTCGGGCTTGGCGTGCGCGGACACGGCCAGCGAAGTCAGGAGAACCGCGATCGAGATTCTGTTCATTCTTATCCTTGTGCCGGAGGCTGAGCCTGAGCGGGCCAGTCGGAGGTCGTGCGCTTTTCGCCGGCCTCGATTTTGATTTTCGCGATGAACTCGTCCGCCGTCAGCCCGTTGAACTGACGGCCGTCCTTGAGGCGCACCGAAATCGTGTTCGAGGCGACGTCGTTGGGCCCGATGATCACCATGTACGGGACCTTCTCGAGCGTCGTCTCGCGGATCTTGTGGCCGATGCGCTCGCGGCGCAGGTCGGCCTCGACGCGGAAGCCCTCGGCCTCGAGCTTCTTCTTGAAGGCCTCGGCGGCGGCGTCCTGCTCCTCGGTGAGGGTCAGAATCTTGATCTGGACCGCGGCCAGCCACAGCGGGAAGTTCCCCGCGTAGTGCTCGACTAAGATGCCGAAGAAACGCTCGATCGAGCCGTACAGCGCGCGGTGCACCATGAGCGGCCGGTGACGGTTGCCGTCGGGCCCGACATATTCCATCTCGAAGCGCTTGGGCAGGTTGAAGTCGAACTGCACGGTCGAGAGCTGCCACGGGCGGCCGATCGCGTCGATGAGCTTGACGTCGATCTTGGGCCCGTAGAACGCGGCCTCGCCCTTGCACAGCTTGTACGGCGTGCCGCGCCGCTCGAGCACATCGATGAGCGCCTTCGTGGAGCTTTCCCACTCCTCGGCCTCGCCGACGTAGTCCGCCTTCTTCTCGGGGTCCCAGGTCGAGACCTCCATCTTGTACTGCGTAAATCCGAACACCTCGAAGACCTTGAGCGCGAAGTCGAGGCAGCCCTCGATCTCGGACTCGATCTGGTCCTTGGTGCAGAAAATGTGGGCGTCGTCCTGGGTGAAGCCGCGCACGCGCATGAGGCCGTGCAAGACGCCGGAGCGCTCGTAGCGGTACACCGTGCCGAGCTCCGCCAGGCGCATCGGCAGCTGCTTGTAGCTGCGCAGGTTCCCCTTGTAGATCAGGATGTGGCAGGGGCAGTTCATCGGCTTGAGCATGTAGTCGGCCTTCTCGACCTCGATCTCGCCGAACATGTTCTGCCGATAAAATCCGGTGTGGCCGGAGACGTTCCACAAATCCTTGTTGGCGATGTGGGGCGTGTAGACCATCTGGTAGCCGCGCTTGAGCGCCTCGTTGCGCAGCCAGTCTTCCATGATCAGGCGCATGCGCCCGCCCTTGGGGTGCCAGAAGATCAGGCCGGGGCCGGCCAGCTCCTCGATGGAGAACAGGCCGAGCGCCGGGCCGAGCTTGCGGTG
>JAYTIP010000377.1:0-5397 GCA_043731745.1 Elusimicrobiota bacterium
GCGCGGGGTGATAGCAGTAGTGCGGGATTTCGATGCCCGCGTCCTTGGCCGCTTCGATGACGAGCTGGCCCTCGGGGGCCTCGCGCTCGACGCCGTTGAGCTTGAACTTGACCGTTTTACCCATTCTGTTTGACCCGCTTCTTGAAATCCTCGGGGTAGCGCCCGATGTAGCCCTTGAGCACCATACCCACGGTGTCGCCGAGGGCGCAGATCACCTTGCCGGTGATGTTGTCGCCCACGCGCGAGAGATTGTCAATGTCGGCCTGCTCGCCGTGACCGTCGAGCAGGCGATGGAGGATGCGCTCCGACCAGTTCGAGCCCTCGCGGCAGGGCGTGCACTGGCCGCAGGACTCGTGCGTGAGAAAGCGCTCGATGTTGTGCGCGATTTCCACCGCGTCCATCGTGTCGTCGAGCACGATCATCCCGCCCGCGCCGAGGAAGGTCCCAGCCGCGCGCACGGAGTCGAAATCGAGCTGGATGTCGAGATCCTTCTCCATCAGCGGAGGCATCGAGGTGCCGCCGGGGATCACGCCCTTGAGCTTGCGCCCGGGCAGCGGGCCGCCGCAGGCGGTCAGGACTTCGCGCAGCTTCACGCCCATCGGGAATTCGTACAGGCCGGGCTTGGACACCGAGCCGGAGATCGAGAACAACACCGTGCCGCCCGACTTCGGGCCGCCGATCTTGGCGAAGGCCTCGCCGCCCTCATTGACGATAAAGGGAAGCATCGAGAGCGTCTCAACGTTGTTGACGACCGTGGGCTTGGCCATGAGGCCGGCCACCGTGGGGAAGGGCGGGGGCTGGCGCGGCCACGCCTTCTTGCCCTCCATCGTTTCGAGTAAAGCGGTGTCGAGGCCGGAGATGTAGGCGCCGGCGCCGCGCATGAGGTGGATTTTCACCGAGCCGAGAAGTCCGGCTTTGTCCGCTTCGGCGAGCGCCTTCTCCAAAATATCGTACTGGTTCTGATACTCGCCGCGGATAAAGATGAACGAATCCTTCGCGCCGATCACATAGGAGGCGATGAGCAGGCCCTCGATGAGCTGGTGCGGCGCGCGCGTCAGGAGAATGCGGTCCTTGTAGCAGCCGGGTTCGGACTCGTCGGCGTTGACGACGACATATCGGGGTCCAGGCAATTTGTCTTCCGGGGGTACGGTCCCCCACTTCATGCCCGTGGGAAAGCCGGCGCCGCCCAAGCCGCGCAGGTTGGACTTGGTGACCTCGTCGTGGACGGCCTTGCGCTCCATGCCGAGGGCCTTTTTGAGCGCGGTATAGCCGCCCAAACGGCGGTAGGCCTCAAGTTCGTGGAACTTGGGCTCGGTGTCGAAGTGCTTCGTCAGAATTTTGGTCATGTCTTTTACTGTTGATAATCACTGGCTCCGGAGCCAGTACTACTGATAATCACTGTTTCCTGGAAACAGTTCTCATCACTTCATGTCCTTCAACTTCGAAATCGATTCTTCCGTCGCCTTGCCGACAAGGCGATCATTCACCTGTAGCGCCGGTCCCTGCTCGCAAGCGCCCAGGCACTCCATCGGCTCCCAAGAGAATTTCCCGTCGGGAGTCGCCGTCTTCTTCGGCACGCCCAAGGTCTTGGACAGGCACTGTTCCATCTTGTCGGAACCGGCCAAGTAGCAAGTCAGACCATGGCAAATGCCCACGCGCTTGGCCCCGGTTTTCCACTGTGTAAATGTCGGGAAGAAGGTGGCCACGCCCCACACATGGCTGAACGGCAAATTGAATATCTCCGCGACGCGCGCCGCCGCGGCGGGCGTCATCTGGCGGTGCCAGTCCTGCACCGAGCGCAGGGCTTCGATGAGGCCCAAGTTGGTGTACGGATACTTCTTCGTCCAGGCGACGAGTTGCGCCTCCTGCTCGGGAGTGAAGGCGGTCTTGGTGGCCAAGGCGGCGCTCTTGCTCATCGGTCGAGCTCCCCGGCGATCATGTTGACCGAGCCGAAGGTCGGGATGATGTCGGCGATCTGGGCGCCGACGAGCATCTTCGAAAGCGCGGTCATCGGGAACAGGCACGGCGGGCGGCAGCGCACGCGATAAGGGCCGTCGCCGCCGTCGCTGACGAGGTGGAAGCCGAGCTCACCGTTGCCGCCTTCGACCGCGAAATAGGTCTCGGAGGGAGGAATGCGAACGCCCCAGGACCACATGACGAGTTCAAAATGGTTCATGAGACCTTCGATGTTGCCGTAGGTCGTCTCTTTGGCGGGCAAGGTGATCTTCCGGTCGAGCACGCGCGTGTTCGGCTGATCATCCTTGCTCATGCCCGCGAGGGTCTGGTCCACCTTGGCCTGGTACTTGGCGAGCAAGGCGGTGTCGCCGTGCTTGCCCGCGTCCTGGATCTCGTAGGCGTACTTGATCTCTTTGGGCTCGAGCGAATGCTTGCCGGCCGGAATCTGCCGAAGACACTGCTCGATGATCCGAAGCGACTGCTCGATCTCGGCCATGCGGCAGAGATAGCGGTCGTAGTTGTCTCCGGTGGTGCCGACGGGAATCTCGAAATCGACCTTGTCATACACGGCGTAGGGGTGCGAGCGGCGCACATCGTAGGGCACTCCGGTCGAACGCAGGAACGGGCCGGTGACGCCGTGGGCGATCGCGTCTTCCTTCGAGAGAACGCCCGTGCCTTCCATCCTGTCCATGAAGATGCGGTTGCGGGTCAGGAGCTTGTCGCTCTCGGCGACCGCGGTGCGGACTTCCTTCGCGATCGAGGCGAACTTCTCGGCGAAGTCGGCGGGCAGGTCGCCCTTCACGCCGCCCACGCGGGTGAAGGCGGTCGTGATGCGCGCCCCGGTCAGGTTGTCGATGAGCTGATAGAGGTACTCGCGCGCCTTGATCATGTACAGGAAGACGGTGAAAGCGCCGAGCTCCATCGCGGAGGCGCCGACGCAGGTCAGGTGATCGGTGACGCGCGACAGTTCGCAGGCGATGACGCGGATGTACTGGCCGCGCTCGGGAACCTCGATGCTGGCGAGCTTCTCGACGGCCAACGCGTAGCCCACGTTGTTGATGAGCGGAGACACATAGTTGAGGCGGTCGGTCCACGGAACGACGTTGTTCCAGGTCTCGTTCTCGGCGTGCTTTTCGAAGGCGCGGTGCAGGTAGCCGATCTCGGCCTCGGCGCTGACGATCCTCTCGCCGGAGAGCTCGAGGACCAGGCGCACGACGCCGTGCATGGCCGGGTGCTGGGGGCCCATGTTGAGCATGTAGGTCTTCTGAGATTTGATTTCGCTCATCTCATTCGCCCGTGATCGTGGGATGAAGGATGTTGAAGGACGGGCTGCCGGCCTTGTCGCCCGACTTCGGGCCGATGAGGGGTTGGCGCTTGGCGATCGGGTAGTCCTTTCGCAGCGGGTGCCCGACGAACTCCTCGTACATGAGCAGGCGCTTGATGTCGGGGCGATCGGCGAACTTGACGCCGAACATGTCCCAGACCTCGCGCTCGAGCCAATCGGCGCTCGGATAGATATTTTTAACGGAACGAAGAATGGGTAAGTCGTCCACGGCGCAGTGGATCTCCAAGCGGCCGAGGTCCTGCCCGGTGGAAGCGTCCAACTTCATGAGTCTGTAAATCACATCGAAGCGAGGAGACTTGCCCTGAGGAAGGTAATCCACACAGGTCAGGTCGACGAGCATGTTGTAACCCTCGGCCTTGAGTTTGGCGAGTTCCTCGTGGTTCGCGGAGGCGGGAACATCGCGGCGTTCGCCGCGAAGAAGAAGTTCGCTCATCGGAACTGCCCCGTCGTTTTCTGGATCTTCTCTTGGAGCATCGTGAGCCCTTGAATCACCGTTTCGGGCCTCGGCGGGCAGCCCGGAATATAAAGATCGACCGGGATGATCGTGTCGATGCCCTGAACGGTGGAATAGTTGTTGTAGAAACCACCGGTACATGTGCACACGCCGAAGGCCACGACCCACTTGGGCTCGGCCATCTGATCGTAGATGCGGCGCAGGACGGGCGCGATCTTGTGGCTGATCGTGCCGACGACCATGAGCACGTCGGCCTGGCGCGGCGAGAAGCGCGGAAAGCCCGCGCCGAAGCGGTCCATGTCGTAGTGCGAGGCGGCGGTGGACATGTACTCCATGCCGCAGCAGGCGGTCACGAAGGGGTACTGGAAAATCGAGTACTTGCGCGCCCAGCCGAGGGCCGCGTCGAGTTGGGTCGTCATCACGCCCGCGGGCACCGTCTCTCCTTCTAGCGGCATTCGAGAACCCCCTTGCGCCAGAAATAGGCCAGCATAAGCAGGACGAGAGCGAGAAAGCCCGTGATCGCCAGCATGCTCCACGCATCGAGGACCGGCTTGCACAGCGCCCACGGAAGAAGGAAGGCCAGGTCCACATCGAAGACGACGAACAAAACGGCAAAGCGCCAGTAGGAGACGGTCATGCGCTCGTAGGCCGGAGCGAGCGGCACCATGCCGGTTTCATACGGCAGGTCGGCGTCGCCCTGATGCTTGGGCTTCGGTCCGAACAGGCGACCGGCGCTCGTGAACAGGCCGGTGATGCCCAGCACGACGAGGCCGTTGATCAGAAGCGCCAGCAAGGCGAGCTTGGTCATTTAGCGGCGCCCTCCATCAGGCCGGCCATGAGCCAGGGGGCCGCGCCGAGAAGCAGGATGCCGACCGCGCAGGCGACGACGAGCGGGCCGCCGAAGGTGCCCTTGGGCTCTTCGCCGCGCGGACGCTCGAACCAGAGATCGCGGATCATGCCGAGGTAGAAGCCGAGCGAGATCAAGGCGGAGAGCGCCGCGAGCGCCGCGGGCCAGGCGAGGCCGGCGTCGACGGCGCGCCACAGAAGAAGGAGCTTGGCGATGAAGCCGCCGGTCGGCGGGATGCCACCCAAGGCGAAGAGCAGGACCGTGAAGGCGACGGCGGCCACGGGCATCGCCGCGGCGCGGCCCTTGAGCTGCTCGCGGGTCTCGATGCCCGTGTGCTTGATGAAGCCGAAGGTCCCGTTGCTCATGAACGCGTAGGCGCCCAGGAAAAAGAGGATCGAGCTGACGCCGTCGGCCGAACGGCCGGCCGCCGCCCAGGCGCCGACGCCCACGATGAGCAGGCCCGCGTTTGAGATCGAGGAGTAGGCGAACAGGCGCTGCAGGCGCTCCTGGCGCAGGGCCATGACCGAGCCCATAAGCGCGGTGACGGCGCCGATCGCGGGGAGATAGTTCACGAAGCGCGCGGTCGGAGCCAACTCACACAGGCGCATGAGAAAAAGCACCGCCGCGGACTTCATGGCGGTCGACAGGAAGCCGGAGATCTCGGGCGCGGCGGCCTCGTACACGTCGGGCAGCCACCAGTTGAGCGGGAAGGCGCCGAGCTTGAACAAGGAGGCCGCGGCCATCAAGGTCGCGCCGGCCTGGCCGAGCGGATTCAACGCGGTCGACAGGCCGAGC
>JAYTIP010000378.1:0-1793 GCA_043731745.1 Elusimicrobiota bacterium
ATCCTCGCGCGCGAGATGGGCGTCAACCTGCGCACCGCCTCGGGTCCGATCCTGGTGCGCGTCGGCGACTTGGCCGCGCTGCTCACGGATATCTCCGAAGGAGACGTCTTCTTCATCGACGAGATCCACCGCCTGAACGCCGTCGTCGAAGAGGCGCTGTACCCGGTGATGGAGGACTACACTTTCTTCATCTCGACGGGCAAAGGCCCCGCGTCCTCGACATTAAAATTGGCCGTGCCCAAGTTTACGCTCGTCGGCGCGACGACGCGTTCCGGCCTGCTGACGGGACCGTTGCGGGACCGCTTCGGCATCGTGGCCCAGCTCGGGTTTTACGGACCGGAGGAGCTCCGACGCATCGTCCTGCGGTCCGCGGGCTTGTTGAACATCCCGACGGATCAGGAAGGCGCGGACGAAATCGCGCGCCGCTGCCGCGGCACCCCCCGCATCGCCAACCGGCTCCTGCGCCGCGTGCGGGACTTCGCCCAGGTGGACGGCAACGGCAAGATCACGGGCGACGCGGCCCGCCACGCGCTGTCGAAGCTCGAGGTCGACGCCGAGGGCTTGGACCCGATGGACCGGCGCCTGCTCAAGGCCGTCATCGAGAAATTCGACGGGGGCCCCGTCGGCGTGGAGAACTTGGCCATCGCGGTCAGCGAGGAGCTCGACACGGTGACGGATGTCGTCGAGCCCTTCCTGATCCAGGCGGGTTTTCTCGCGCGCACGCCGCGCGGACGCACCGCGACCGCCAAGGCGTACGAGCATCTCGGACTCAAGCCGCCGCGGCGCGCGCTCGACCTGCTGTGAAAGCGGCGGCGTTCCTGCTCCTCGCGGCCTGTGCGCCGTGCTCCGCCTCGACCGTCCAGGTCGCCATCGTGCGCCAGGCGGGAGCGGTGACGATCGTTCCGGATGGTAAGGTCATGATCGTAGCGCCCGGCGCCAAACCCAAGACGCTCGAGTGGAAGGGCGAACTCACGCTCAAGCCGCGCGAGGGCGGCCTGCGTATGGCCGACATGCGCCTGCGCACCGAGACCAAACTCGTGCCCGCCGCCGGGGCGCGGATCAAGGTCGGACCGAATTTTTATCGAAGCACTTTGATCCTGAGGCTCGACCCGGGTCAGACCATCACGATCGTCGAGGAAGCGAGCGTCGAGGAGTATCTCGAGGGCGTTCTGCCGCACGAGATGGATCCGGGGTGGCCGCTCGAGTCGCTCAAGGCTCAGGCCGTCGTCGCGCGCACCTTCACTTACGCCAACCTCGGCAAGTTCCGCAAGGACGGCTTCGATCTGACCGCCGACACGCGCTCGCAGGTGTACAAGGGAATGACGGGCGTCAACGAGAACGTGCGCGCGGCCGTGCGCCAGACGCGCGGCGAGGTGCTGGGCTGGAAGGGCAAGCTGCTGAGCGTATATTACCACGCTTGCTGCGGTGGTGCCACCACCGACGCCGGCGCGGCCTGGGGCAACGACGGCCCCATCCCGGCGCCGCTGCGCGGGGTGCGCGATCCCTGGTGCGCGACCTCCCCCCACATGAAATGGATCGTCTACTTCGCCTGGGCGGACCTGACCGCGGCGATCTCCGAGCGGCACATGCTCGACAGCCCGCTCAAGAGCCTGCGCATCGGCGCCCGCGACGCCGCGGGTTATGTTCGGACCTTCCTGGCGAAGACCAAGAACGGCACCGTGGAGATAAAGGCCGCCGAACTGCGGACCTCTCTCGGCGCGGGCGAAATGAAAAGCGTTCATATTAAAAGCGTGAACCTGCTCAAGAAGGGCGTCGAGTTCCTGGGCGGGGGC
>JAYTIP010000379.1:0-2370 GCA_043731745.1 Elusimicrobiota bacterium
GCTCGGCCTCGGGCGGCGGCGCCGACGCCGTCGTGCCGACGACGGAAGCCGTTCTTGAATCCATGCGCCGCGCCTACGAAGACGGCCGCGTGGACCCGAGCACGGTCGGCCTGCTCGAATGCCACGGCTCCGGTGAGCCGCGCGAGGACCGCGCGGAAGCTTCCGCCCTGGTCGAGTTCTTCGGCACCGCCGAGTCCCCGCTGCGCGTGGCGCTCTCCGCCTCAAAGGCCGTCATCGGCCACGCGGGCGCCGCCGCGGGCCTGGCGGGCTTCGTGAAGGCGGCCCTCGCGCTCTATCAGGAAATTCTGCCCGCCGGTCCCGCTCTCGTCAATCCGGTCGCGCCGCTCGCGGGCGCGCGCAAGCGCTTCCACTCGCCGCGCCGCGCGTCCTACTGGCTGCGCAACCGCGCCGAGGGTCCGCGTCGCGCCGGCGTGACCTCGATGGGTATCGACGGCGGCGCCGTGCACGCCGTGCTTGAACAGCTCGAGCGCGAGACCTTCGACGACCGGATCTTAGACGAGCGGCGTCAACCGCTCGGCGCTCGCTCTGAAGCCCTTTTTACCGTGGAGGCCGGGAACTCGAATGAGATCTTATTAGGCCTCGCCGCGCTGACCGACTGGACCGCGTCCCAAGATCCCAACGACGGCATCGAAGCCCTCGCCCGCCGCTGGTGGATCAAGCGCGGCTCCTCCCCCGACGCCGCCTGCGCGTGCGTGCTCGTCGCGCGCGACTGGAAGGAGCTGTTGGCGCTGGCCCGCTCGTCCTCCGATTCGGTGCGTGAAAATCCCGAGCGACCGCTCGCCTCCGACCGCGCCTACCTCACCACGCGCAAGCCGCTCGGCGGCGACCTCGCCTTCGTCTTCCCGGGCTCCGGCAATCAATACCTGGGCATGACCTCCGACCTCGGCGCCCAGTGGCCCGACATTTTGCGCCGTCAGGACCACGAGAACGGCTACCTGCGCGACCAGCTCACGCCCGAGCGCGTGGCGCCTTGGCGCCTTGCTTTTGAACCCGGCTGGGAGCAGAAGGCCGAGGCCGAGCTCAACGCGGACTACCACGCGTTGATCTTCGCCTCGGTCTCGCACGGCACCGTCACCTCCGACTTGATCCGCTCCTTCGGCGTCGAGCCGAGCGCGGTCGTGGGTTATAGTCTTGGAGAAACGGCGGGGCTTTTCGCCACGCGTGCCTGGACCTCTCGCGACGAAATGCTCCGGCGCATGAAGCAGTCCTCGCTTTTCACCTCCGAGCTCGCCGGCCCCTGCGACGCGGCCCGCCAGTTCTGGCGCCTGCCCGCCAACGAGAAGGTCGACTGGGTGCTGGGCGTCGTCGACCGCCCCGCCGACGCGGTCAACCGGGCGCTCAAGGCCGCCGACCGCGCCGCGCTCTTGATCGTGAACGCTCCCGTCGAGTGCGTCGTGGGCGGCTACCGCTCCGCGGTCGAGAAGCTCGTCGAGGGTCTGGGCTGCGTGTTCCTGCCTCTTCAAGGCGTCTCGACCGTGCACTTCCCGGCGGCCAAGCTCGTCGAGAAACAATACAGGGATTTGCATCTCTTCCCGACGCGCGCGCCGAAGGGCGTGCGCTACTACTCGGGCGCCTTCGGCAAGTCCTACGAGGTCACGCGCGAGTCCGCGGCCGATTCGATCACGACTCAAGCCATCCGTTCGGTGAACTTCGCGGCACTCGTGAAGACCGCTTACGAAGACGGCGTGCGCACCTTCGTCGAGCTTGGTCCCCAGGCCTCGTGCACGCGCATGATCGGCAAGATTTTAGGACCGCTGACGCACAACGCCCGCGCCGTCGATAGCCGCGGCTCCGACGCCGTCTCCGGCGTCCTTAAGCTTCTCGCCTTCTTGATCGCCGAGCGCGTTCCGGTCGATCTGAAGCCGCTGTATGGCGCTCGTACTTTCTGCTCCGGTCACCAGCCGGCCGTGCCCGCTCCCGCGCAGTTCGTTCGTCTGCCGCTTGGCGGGCGGCCCTCCAAGGTTTCCTGGACGCCGCCGCAGGCGTCTTCGGCGCCTGCCTTTATACCCGCGCCGAGCGTCCGAATTCCGGAGCCGCGTCTTCCCGGCGCCGAATTCACCGTGCCGGCTTATCAGCCGCCGTATCTCGCCCCGGGGCGAGTCCCGGCGGCCGTTCAGCCTCCGACCTCCGCCCCCGCCTCTTTAGCCAACGCCGCCGCTTTGACCGCCCAGGCGCATGAGATGTACCTCAAGCTCGCCCAGAACTTCGCCAATTTCCAGACTAAGAATCTTCAGGAACAGATCCGCATCGCCTCCGGACAATCGATCGGGGTCAGACCTGAAGTTTCGGAAGTTTCGCCCGTCTTCATGGACCGAATGGCGTGTCTGGAGTTCGCCTCCGGCCAGATCG
>JAYTIP010000380.1:0-14441 GCA_043731745.1 Elusimicrobiota bacterium
GTGACGGCCAGGCCCGCCAGGCTCGCGACGAGCGCGCCGCCTTCCTCCGGACGCTGGCGCCAGCGGCGCAGGCCGTAAAGGCCGGCGGCCCACATCAGCGGGTCCGACAAAAGCGAGGGGCGCATCGTCGCCTCCCAGGTCACGCGCGCGCCGGGAAAGCCCGCGTTGTAGAGAAAGTAGTAGGCCCACAGCTTACCCAGGCCGCCGCGCGCCGCGAAGTAGGCGACGCCCGCGACCGCGACGGCGAGGAGGCCCGCGGCCGTCTCAAGATGACGACGCCTCGGGAACGCGGCGAGCATCATGCCCGCGGCGGGAAAGACGGCCTTGGGCGAACACCACCGCGCGAGGCCAAGAAGAGCGCCGGCGCCGGCAGCCGCAACGCGCCCCGGGCGTGACAGCGCCCAGGCGGCCGCGACGACGAGGAAGGCGGCGGGTACGTCAGGACGGATCTCGAGCGATTTCAGGGCGAAAGCGCCGAACCAGGCGAGCCATGCCGCGGTCAGCGCGCCTTCAAGCGGGTCGCGGCCGGGGCGCGGGCGCGCGACGAGCATCAGCAGGCACACCCAGAACAAGCTCATGAAGGCACGCCCCGCGATCACTTTGGACGCCGCCGCGCGCGGGGCGTCGACGACGGGTGCCAGCGCCGCCAGGAACATCGGGCCGTGATGCTCGAAGAAGTCTCGAAACGGCAGGTTGCCGTGCGCGACGAGCAAGGCCGCGTGCGCGTGCTCGAGCTCGTCGGTGTCGAAGTAGCGGCGCGTCGTCAGCTGGCCGCGCAGGAGCAGGGCCCCGAGGAAGGCGGCGGCGAGCGCCGCCCAGGCCCCGCGTCTTAGGGACATAGCGCGCGAGCGAGCTTGCGCCAGGCGTCGAACGGAATCTCCTCGGGACGGACCGCTACGGGCAGGCCGGCCGCCGCGAACGCGGCGTCGACGTCCGCGCGCGGCAGGCCGAGCGCCTTCGACAGCACTCCCGCCGCCATCTTGCGGCGCTGGGCGAAGGCGATCTTGGCCAGACGCCAGAACGATTTCTGTTCGGCCTCGGTCAAGCGCGGCGGCGTCAGGCGAGTGAGCACGACGACGCCGGAGTCCACCTTGGGCGGGGGCCGGAAGAACTTGGCCGGCACCTCGAAGGCCATTTGGGCGTCGGCGCGTGAGATGACCGAGAGCGCGAGCAGGCCGTAGTCGGCGCCGCCGAGCTTGGCGACGATGCGCTCGGCCACTTCCTTCTGGAACATCAGCACCGCGCGCGTCCAGCCGTCCCACAGTAGAAGCTTCTGAAGAATCGGCGTGCCGACTGCGTAAGGAAGGTTGCCCACGACGATCCACGGACCCGGGCCCAGCGTGCGCAGGTCCAGGCGCAGAAAATCCTCGTTGATCGTCGTCAGCCGCGCGGCGGCGTCGGGGCCGACCATGCCGGGCAGCTTGCCCGCGATGATCTCGTCGAGCTCGATGGCGGTGAGCGAGGCGCCCGTGGCGAGCAGGTGGCCGGTGATGGCGCCGCGCCCGGGGCCGATCTCGAGGATTTTGTCGCCGGGGCCGGCGTTGGCCAGGCCCGCGACGGCCTCGCGCGCGCCCTCGTCGCCCAGGAAGTGCTGGCTGAGTCGCGCTCCCATTACGCGCCCCCGCGGCGACGCAGGAGGTCGAGGCCGGTTTTCCAGACGTCGCCCGCGCCGAGCGTCAGCACGACGTCGCCGGGGCGCAGGTCGCTCGCGACTCCGGCCGGGCCGGGAAACGCGACCGCGTTCACGCCCGCTTTACGCGCCGAATCGATGATGAGCTTCGAGGTCACGCCTTTCATGGGTTTCTCCCCCGCCGCGTAGATGTCGGTGACGAAGACGCGGTCGGCACCCTTGAACGCGGGGCCGAAGTCCTTGGCCAGCAGCTTCGTGCGCGAGAAGCGGTGCGGCTGAAAGACGACGACGACGCGCTTGGCCTTCCAGAGGCGCACGGCCGCGATGGTCGCGCGGATCTCGGTCGGGTGATGGCCGTAGTCGTCGACGAATTCCACGCCCGCAGCACTTCCAAGACGGTCAAGCCGTCGTCCCACGCCGGAAAACTCGGCCAAGCCCCGCGCCAGGCGCTTGAGGTCGAAGCCCAGGAACGCCCCGGCGGCGATCGCGGCCAGCGCGTTCGACACATTGTGCTTGCCGGGCACGCGCAGGCGCAAGGTCAGCGCCTTCTTGCCGTGATGGAAAACCTCGCACGACGAGCCGTCCTTGGTCATGCGCACGCTCTTGGCGCGCCAGTCCGCGTCGCGATCGACGCCGAAAGTGATGACCCGCCTCGACACGCGTTCGCGCAGGGACATCAGGTTCGCGTCGTCGGCGCACAGCACCGCGGCGCCATAGAACGGCAGCTTCTGCAGATGGGCGACGAAGGCGTCCTTGAGGGCGTCCATCGTCTTGTAGTGGTCCATGTGGTCGTCGTCGACGTTGGTGACGACCGCCACGAGCGGGGTCAGGAATAAGAAGGAGCCGTCGCTCTCGTCGGCCTCGGCGACGAGGTACTCGCCGATGCCGAGCTTGGCGTTGGCTCGGATGTTCTTCAGGCGCCCGCCGATGATCATCGTCGGCTCGGCCCCGGCGGCTTTAAACGCCATGGACACGAGCGAGGTCGTCGTCGTCTTGCCGTGCGAGCCCGCGACCGTCACCGTCTTCTTCATGCGCCCGAGCTCGGCCAACATCTGCGCGCGCAGGACGACGGGCACGCCGGCGGCGCGCGCCCAGGAGACCTCGGGATTGTCGGCGGCGACCGCCGACGACACGACGACGACGCTGGCGCCTTTGGCGTGCGCGGCCGCGTGTCCCTCGGAGACTCGGATGCCGGCGGCCTGCAGCCGGCGCGTCGTCTCGGTCGACTTCGAGTCGGAGCCGGTGACCTCGTAGCCCAGGTTGTTCAATACCTCGGCGATGCCGCTCATGCCGACGCCGCCGATGCCGACGAAGTGGATGCGGCGCACGAACGAGCGCATGAAGTCGGCGTCTTTTCGGCTCATTTCTTGACTCCCGGCATAGTCGAGGCGTCGGGGCGCAACAGCCACTTGAGGCCGTCGGCGGCGGCCTTGTTCTTGGGTTGGATCTCGAGCGCGCGGCGCAAAGCGGTCACGGCGGCGCTCTCGTCTCCGATCATGACGGCCGACACGCCGCGCCCGAGCCACGCGGGCACGGAGTTCGCGTCGAGCTCGGTGGCGCGTCGAAACGCCGTGTCCGCCTTCTGGCCCTCGCCGACCGCCGCGTGCGCGAGGCCGGTGGTCGTCCACCAGTCCGCGTCGTCGGGGTGATCGGGTTTTTCGCCGTTCTCGGGCAGGACCTCGGCCACGAGCGCCATCCAGCCCGTGCCGATCACCCACAGCCCCATGTCGTTGCCGACCTCGCGGGGCTGGTAGCTGACCTTGGCGGGATTCTCCGCGTCGCCGCGTCCGGCGTCGACCGGCCTAGTAAAGGTGAGGTTCATGCCCAGGCGCGCGTCCGTGTCGGCGGGCGCTTCGCGCATCGTCTTGCGTAGGTCGTCTAAGATGCGTTTGACCTGCGCGTCGCGCGGGCCGGCGTCGCCGGGCTTAAGCGCGTACTCGCGCCGCACCGATTGCGGCGCGCCGGACGCGGGCTCCCCTTCGTGCGCGCGCGCCAGAGCCTTCTTGAGGCTGGCGCCCTCGCCGGGGCCGCCGCGCACCAGGCGCGGCCGCGGCAAGAACACCGCGTCGACGCGCATGAGAGCGCCCTGGTCGAGCGGCACGCGGCGCAAATTGCGCTCGAAAAGCGCGAGAGGATCGGTCGGCTCGGGCTCGGGCGCCGGAGGCTTGCTCGCCTTCGGATCCTCGGGCGTCTCGCCCGGCCGGGCGGCCCGCTTGCCGCCCGCGTAGGACACCGACAGCTGAAGTCCGCCCCCGCCCGCCTCGGGCGTGAGATGAAACGCGTCGGCGAGCGTGGCGCGCGCCTTAGATTTGTCGCCGGCCTTGAGCTGCAGGCGCGCCAGGCGCATGCGCGCCACCGAGTCGCCGGGCTTGAGCGAGACGGCCTTCTTGAGCGTCGAGACGGCACTCTTGTCCTCTTTGAGCCGCTCCTCGGCCGCGCCGAGCTCGAGCATCGCGTCCTCGTAATTCGACTCGAGCTTCACCGCCTCGCGCAGCTGCTCGGCGGCGTCGGCGTCGCGTCCGAGCTTCCGGTAAAGCTGTCCGAGCTGAAAACGGTACAAGGGATTTTTCTTGTCGAGGTCGACCGCCTTGCGGAACAGCTCGAGCGCCGCGGGCACGTCGCCGCGCGTTTCTCGGATCGAGCCCAGATTCATCTGCGCGTCCGCCCGCGTCGGATCGAGCTCGACGGCCTTGCGGAAAGCCTCCTCGGAGGCGGGCGCGTCGCCTTTCCACGCGTATGAGATTCCGAGGAGAAGATAAGCCTGCGAGCTCGCCGGATCGAGGCCGATCGCGGTCATGTAAGAGCTGATGGACTCGTCGACCATGCCGTTCCAGTACTGCGCGACGCCCAGGAGCATGTACCCCGTCGGGTTCTTCGGATCGGCGGCGACGGCGCGCTTCATTTCCTGCAAAGCGAGGTCGTACTTCTTCTCCTCGATGTAGCGATGCCCCTGGCGCATGCCGCGCATGGCCTGGGCGGCCATGATCTGGTCCCACACCGTCTCCTGTCCGGGCTCGGTTTTTTCGGCCTGAACGCCGGCCGAAAAAATCACCAAATAAACGGCAGTCAGCAAAAGCGACTTAAGGCGCGGCAAGATCGCGCGCAACGCGCGGCCGCGATGGCTGAGGCCGTTCTTTTCCTCCATGCCGAGCTCGGCCAAGGTGCGCCCGTCGGGCAGGACGAACAGCGGGTCGTAGCCGAAGCCGTTTTTTCCGCGCGGCGCTTCGGCGATCACGCCGTCGAGCCGCCCTTCGACGAGCTCGACCTTGCCGTCCGGGTCGGACAACGCCATGACGGTGCGAAAAGAGGCTCTGCGCTTCTCCAATGAAACGCCCTGCATCTCGCGGATCAGCTTGTCGCAGTTGTCCTGGTAAGTGCACCCGGGGCCCGCCCAGCGCGCGGAGTACACGCCGGGCTCCCCGGCCAGGGCTTCGACGAACAATCCCGAGTCGTCCGCGAGCGCCCAGGTTCCGCAGGCGCGCGCGGCCTCGACGGCCTTCTTCTCGGCGTTGCCCTCGAGCGTGTCGCGATCCTCGACGGTCTCCGGAAAAGGCGGAAAAGCGTCGAGCGAGGCGATGGACGCGCAACCGAGCAAGCGGCCGATCTCCTCCGCTTTATGGGCGTTGCGCGTGGCGAGCACGAGACGGGCGGTGTGACGGGACAAGGGTCGAAATGTTATCATTTTCCCGTGAGAAGGCTCCTCCCCGCCGTCGCAGTTCTCCTCGTGCTTGCCTCCGCCTCCTGCCACTCGCTCAAGCAGGAGGAAGACCTGTCCGATCAGGCCGTCAAAGTGCGCATCGAAGGCATCCTTCGCGGCCGCCGCGACCTCGACTTGAAGTACATCACCGTCGATGTCAACACCGGCGTCGTCACGCTCTCGGGCATCGTCCCCAACGGCGAACAGGCGCGCGCGATGCGCCGCCTCGCCGCCGGGGTCAAGGGCGTCGAGCAGGTCCTCAACAACCTCGTCATCCAAGAATGAACGACGGTCGTCTGAGAAACGACCTCCTGCGCTGGTACGGAAAGACCAAGCGCGACCTGCCGTGG
Organism: Elusimicrobiota bacterium; assembly: GCA_043731745.1. GTDB lineage: Bacteria > Elusimicrobiota > Elusimicrobia > UBA1565 > UBA9628 > GWA2-66-18. The sequence goes on from JAYTIP010000380.1 coordinate 5,678, forward strand.
CGCAAGAACACCGACCCGTATCGCGTCTGGGTCTCGGAAATCATGCTCCAGCAGACCACGGTCGCCGCCGTGACCCCGAAGTACGAGGCCTTCCTTCGCCGCTTTCCCACGCTGAGCAAGCTCGCCGCCGCGTCGGAAGACGCCGTGCTCAAACAGTGGGCCGGGCTGGGCTATTATTCCCGCGCCCGCAACCTGCGCCGCGCCGCCCAGGCCATCGTGGACGGTCACCGCGGCGAGTTTCCTTCAGATTATGATTCGGTGATCGAATTACCGGGAATTGGACGGTACACCGCGGGAGCCATCTTATCCATCGCCTTCGGCGAATCTTTACCTCTCGTCGACGGAAACGTCATCCGCGTCTTCTCGCGCCTGTTTGGCCTGAAGGGCCGCGCCAAGGATCCGGCCTTCGTCAAAACGATGTGGCCATTGGCTGAACGCTTGGTCCCGGAGAAGAATCCGGGCGATTGGAATCAGGCCCTCATGGAGCTCGGCGCGACCGTGTGCACGCCCGATTCCCCCTCGTGCGGCGCGTGCCCCGTGTCCCGTCACTGCGTCGCGTTCGCCCAGAATCTTCAGGACAAGTTGCCCCTCCCTGAAACGCGCCGCGAGCCCGTGCCCGTGAAGTGGACCTGCCTGTGGATCGAGAAAGACGGGAAGGTCCTGCTCTGGCGCCGCTCCGAAAAAGAACGGCTGCTCAAGAATCTTTGGGGCCTGCCCGAACAGGGGCGCCTCGAGGCGTCGGTCGGCAAGACGCGCGCGAAGACCGCGCATTCGATCACGCATCACGCGTTGAGCGTCGAGCTGCGCGAGGCTGAACTGACTGCGGCCCTTCCCTCAGAGGCGATGTGGGTGGCGCGCAAAGACATACGAAACTATCTGGTTTCGTCGCTTTGGCTCAAGCTCATTTAACTCTCCCCGGGGAGAGTTATTATCAGTAGTACCAGGCGCCTTTACCGAACATTTGCCCCCTTCTTACCGAATCCTATCCATCCTGTAATCACCTACCGCTCCCGGGGGTCTACACTGCGGATATGAGCTGGGTCTTGGTGATCGAAGACGAAGAGGATATCTCGGAGTTTCTCCGCTACATCTTGGAGAACGAGAACTTCACCGTGAAGACGGCCTCGAGCCTCGCCGAGGCGCGGGTGCACCTCAAAGGCGGCCTGCCTTCCGCCGTTCTGCTCGATCGCGGCCTGCCGGACGGAGACGGACTCGACATTTGCCGCGAGCTCAAAGGCAAAGGGCCCAAACCGGCGGTGCTCGTCTTGAGCGCGCGCAGGAACCCTGAAGAAGTCAAAGAAGGCATGGCCGCGGGCGCCGACCATTACATCACGAAGCCCTTCCAGTTCATGGACGTCATTTCCCGCCTTGCGCCCGCCGCGAAATCCGTTTAAACTCGGGGCATGAGCCACCGCGTGCTGGTGGTCGAGGACGATCTCGACATCCAGGGTTACTGCAAGACGATTCTAGAGTCCGAAGGCTTCGTCGTCGACGCGTGCGACACCGCGCTCGAGGCCCGCAAGCTCTTCGCCGCCAACCGCCCCGACCTCGCCGTCCTCGACATCGGCCTGCCCGACGGCACGGGCATGGACCTCATGAAGGAATGGCACTCCTACGCGGGCCCCAAGCTGCCGATCATGTTCCTGACCGCGCGCGGCGACCTCAAAACGCGGCTCGAATGCTTCCAGGCCGGCGCCGTCGACTATGTGCACAAGCCTTTCGCCGCCGAGGAGATGCTCGCGCGCGCCAAGGTCCATCTCCAGGTCAAGAAGTCCCACGAGGAGCTGGTCAAGCGCAACTACGAGCTCGAGCTCGTCGCGCGCGCGCGCCAGGACATGACGGACATGATCGTCCACGATTTGAAGGCGCCGCTCACCGCCATTAAAGGAACGCTCGAGCTGATTCACTCGCGCGGCCTCATCAGCCAGGACAACTACTCCTTGCTCCTGTCCAACGCGGGCACCGCCGCCGACTTCATGCTCCTCATGCTCAACGACATGCTCGACCTGGCGCAGGCCAAGCAGTCGGGGCTCAAAACCAATCTCGCCTACCTCGACCCGGCGCTGCTTCTCTCCAAGATCGAGAACCTGTTCTCCGGGCGCATGAAGCTCAACGGGGCGACCGTGATCATGCGCATCGCCCCCGGCGTCGAGAAGGTGCGCGCCGACCAGAACCTTCTCTTCCGCATTCTCGCCAATCTCATCACCAACGCGATGAAGGCCGCACCCGGCGCGCACCCCGTCGAAGTCGACTGCGGCTATAACGGCATCTCCGCGCGCTTCATCGTCTCCGACCGCGGCGCGGGTGTGCCCGACGACCAGAAGGCGCGCATCTTCGAGAAGTACGTGACCACCGGCCGCAAGGACTCCGTGATGGACACCGGCACCGGCATCGGCTTGAGCTTCTGCCACGCTGCGGTGACGGCGCATAAAGGGAAGATCTGGGTCGAGGACCGGCCCGGCGGCGGGAGCCGCTTCATCTTCGACTTGCCGCAATCCGAATAATTAGTACCATTGGGCCTATGAACAACATAGGCCTGTCGGTCCTCCTGCTCGCCTCTTCCGCCGTCCGCGCCGAGGAGTTCCCCCCTCGCATCGAGGCCGCCCCGAACGACAGCGTCTGGGTTTCGTTCTCCAAAGCCGACCTCGCCAAACCCGGCTTCCCCCTCTCCGGCACGCCCGTTCTCGCCGACGCGAAGACCGCCGTCTATAAAGTGAAGCCCGACATGCTTCCCGTCCTGTCGCAGTACATGCACGACAACTTCAACCGCTGCGGCGGCTTTTTCGCCCACGCGACCCAGGCGTCCGCGCAGGCCTCGATGCGACCCGCCACGGCCGCGATGCAATACCCTTAGACGCTCGATCAGCAGGCCGTCGTGACCCCGCTCGTGGCCGCAATCAAGGCCGCCAACATCCAGGCCACGATCGACGGGCTTGCCGCCTTCAACAACCGCTACTACCAGTCGGACACGGGCGTACAGGCCGCCGGCTGGCTCAAGACCCGCTGGGGCCTACTCGCCGCGAAGATCCCCGGCGCTTCGGTCGCCCTCGTGACGCACGACGGCTGGAAGCAACCCTCGGTGGTGCTAACCATCCCCGGCGCCGAGATTTCCGAGGAGATCGTCGTGCTCGGCGGTCACTTGGATTCTATAAACGGATGGGGAAACAACTCGGCCAGAGCGCCGGGCGCCGATGACAACGCATCGGGAATAGCCGTTTTAACGGAAACCATTCGGGTCATCTCCGACTCCGGCCTGCGCCCCAAGCGCACGATCCAGTTCATGGGCTACGCGGCCGAGGAAGTCGGTCTGCGCGGCTCGCAGGACATCGCGTCGAAGTACGCGGCTACGGGCAAGAAGGTCGTCGGCGTGATCCAGTTCGACATGTCGAACTTCGCGGGCGACGGCAATCAGATCTTTTTGCTGACCGACAACGTCGACGACGCGCTGTCCGCCTTCACCGGCGAGCTCATCGACGCCTACGCGGGCGTCAAGCGCTCCACGACCGAGTGCGGCTACGGCTGCTCGGATCACGCGTCGTGGACCAAGAAGGGCTACCCCTCGGCGATGGCGTTCGAGTCGTCGTTCGACGGCATGAACCACAAGATCCACACGGCCGACGACACCTTGGCCAACTCCGGCGGGGATGCGTCGCACTCGGTGCCGTTCGCCAAGCTCGCGGCGGCCTTCGCGGTCGAGCTCGCGAAGACGGCGGCGCCGGCAGTTAAAGTCACCTCACGCTGAACTCGAATATCTCGAATTCGAGATATTCCCTCGCTCCGGAGCCAGTGAATATCTCAGAAACGGATCGTGAGGGGCTGTGAAGAACTAGGCGGCTTTAGAGAGCGGCTTCGGCCAGGCGCCGAACAGAAACAGCTCGCCCGAAGCCCCATGAGCTTCGACCTTAACACCGGCAACAGCGTCATCGTAGCGTAAGGTCGCCAAGCCCACGGAACCGGCGCCGCTCGAAATCTTCCCGATTTCTTTGCCATCACGCATGACGGAAGAACCGGCGGCGGGCGCGTCGCCGGCGAAGCGAATGCCCATCAAAATCTTGTTCACATGGCCCCGAAACACGATGCGCGAGACCGTCTCCTGGCCCATGTAGCAGCCTTTTTCCATGCTGATCGCCGCTTCCTGGCGCGCCTCGAGCGGCAAGGACTCGGCGTCCATGTCGGTGCCGAACCAGGGGAAGCCCGACGCCACGCGCAACGACTCGAATTCGGCGTCCGACAACAGATCGGCGCCCACGGGCGGATCCGTGCCGAGCAGAATTCGCGCGGGCTCGGAAAGGCGCGGCCAGGGCAAGCCCTCGTCGAAGCCTTCACCGATCACGAGCCAAGCCTGCTGGGAGCGCAGGGCCTTGAGCGTCGAGTCGGACAGCATGATTTTCTTACCGAGCTCCGAGAGAAAACCGATGGCCGCGCCGGGACGCGTCACGGCGAGCAAGGACAGCGCGGTCTCTTCGTAGAACTCGCAGTCGGCGACGAGCATGCCCTTAGGAGACAGCACGCAGGCGGGCAGGCAGACGCCGGGACCGAGCTTGCCCAAGTCGGCGGTGACGAGGCCTTGGAGAAACTTCTTCGCGTCGGGGCCGGAGATCCGGAAGAACCCCCACAGCGAGATATCGTAGGCGCGCAGTCCCATGACTCAGTATAGCGAATTCGCTAGAATGTCCGCGTGAAGCGCGAGACAGGATTTCTCCTCGACATGGACGGCGTCGTCTGCCACAACATGCCCGCGCACGAAGAGGCGTGGACCCGGTTCTTCAAGACGAAGGGCATCGACATCGAGCTCAACGACTTCCGAACCAACACGATGGGCATGCCCACCCGCGAGGTCCTGCGCTATTACTATAAGCGGATTGTGCCGCCAGTGGAAGCGAACGAAGCGGCGGCCGTCAAAGAAGCCCTCTATCGAGAACTGTATCTGCCCCACCGCGCGCCGGCCAAGGGCCTGCTGCCCTTTTTACATGGCGCACGAGCCGGCGGATATAAGACGGGCCTCGGAACCGGATCTAAGGACGACAACGTGACCTTCATCCTGGACGGATTGGAATTGAGACGCTGGTTCGACGCGGTCGTCGACGGCGGGATGGTGACCAAGGGCAAACCCGATCCGGAAACCTTTTTGATTTTGGCCGACAAGCTCAAAGTCGAGCCTAAACATTGCGTCGTGTTCGAGGACTCGCTTCTCGGCGAGGAAGCCGCGCGTCGCGCGGGGATGCAGGTCGTCGCGATCACGACCTCGCATCGCGCCGACGAGTTCAAATACGCCGCGCTCAAGGCGGACGACTTCACGACTTTGAGCGCCGCCAAAGCCGCCGCCCTCATCAAGGAATAATTTATGCTCCGAAGCGTCAACGACTCCGTGCTGCGCCACCGCGAGAAGATCGAGCTGGTCGCCGTGATGATGCGCATCGTCAGCTTCTCGCTCGTCAGCTGGCTGGGGCCGAAAAGCCCGTTCCTGTTCGTTTGGGCATTCAGCACGGCCGACGCGATCGCGCTGTCGTGGTGCGCGGTCCTGCGAAAGGACCGGGCCTACACGCTTCTCAATGTGTTTTGGATCGGGGTCGGCGTCGTGGGCATGCTTCGCGCGCGCGGCTTTTGATAAGATCGAAGCCATGAAGCTCGTCACTTTCGAGGTGGCCACGCCGCTTGGACCCGTCGAGCGCCTCGGCGCTTTGAGCAAGGGCCGCATCGTCGACCTCAATAGCGCAGCGGCGCTGTTGTATAAAGCGCAGGGCAAGGCGCGCCCGCAGGCCCGCGCCGACTTCTTCGTGCCGCCCTGCCTGCTCGGGCTTCTCGACGGCGGCAAGGAGTCGCTGACCGAGGCGAACACTGCGCTCAATTCCCTGAAGGGCTCCCCGGCGGGCGTCGTCTGGAAAGAGAACCAGGTCAAACTGCTCGCCCCCCTTCCCCGCCCCCGCTCGTTGCGCGACTTTTTCGCGTTCGAGGACCACGCCAAGGCCGGAGCCAAACGGCGCAACGAGCCGATGCAGAAGGAGTGGTACGAGCAGCCGGTGTTCTACAAGGGGAACCCGCGCTCGATCATCGGGCCGGGGGCGGTCATTCCCTGGCCGGCCTTTACCCGGAAACTGGATTTTGAATTTGAGATCGCCGCCGTCGTGGGTACGGCGGGAAGAGATATTCCCGTCGGCAAGGCAAAGAGACATATCGCCGGATATATCGTCATGAACGACTGCTCCGCGCGCGACATCCAGAGAAACGAGATGGTGTGTCGTATGGGGCCGGCGAAAGGCAAGGATTTCGCGACCGTGCTGGGACCCTATTTCGTGACGAGCGACGAGTGGAACGGAAAAATACCCGAACTCAAAGTGCGAGTGAACGGCAAAGAATGGAGCCGCTCGAAAGGCACTCAGCCCTACTGGAATTTTGAGACGATGTTATCTCACGCCTCGCAGAGCGAGGACCTCCTGCCCGGCGACTTGCTCGGCTCGGGAACCTACTTCACCGGCTGCGGACTCGACATGGGGCGCTGGATCAAGCCCGGCGACAGGCTGGAGCTGGATGCGGGCCCGCTCGGAACTTTGAAGAACACGATCGGGAAGCCGAACGGATCGAAGCATTTGAAATACAAAAAGAACGGAGCCTACGCATGAGCGTAATCCTGACGCGCGGCCGCGTTCCCAAAACCCCGCACACCGAATTCTATTCCGAGCCCGAAGTCCTGGCTTTGGAAGAGATACACGGCGTCACCGGCTTCAACGGCGATTGGTCGCGCAAGTACCACTACCGCAAGTACCCGACCCAGCAGGTCTCCGAGCCCAAGCGCCTCCCCCTCGATCTTCGCCCCCAGCTGATGGCCCCGGCCCAACCGCTCCAGCCCTGGCACATCCGCACCGGGCGACTGAAGGCGCACGGAGATCACATCAGCGGGCGCGTGCCGCTCGTCTACGGCGACACGACGACGGTGTCGGCGGCGCGCTTTCAGAAATCGTGCCCGCCGATGCGCTTCTTCCGCAACGGCGACGGCCACGAGCTTTGGTTCGTGCAAGAAGGCTCAGGCCTCATCGCCTCGGAGTTCGGCGTTTTGCCCTTCCGCAAAGGGCATTACGTGAACATCCCCAAGGGCACGACCTACCGCGTCGAGCTCGAGAGCGAGGACTGCGCGCTCTTGATCGTCGAGTCGCGCCGGCCGATTCAGTTCGCGCCCCATTACCTGAACGCCTCCGGCCAGGCACACCTGACTTCTCCGGTGGTCGAGACCGAGACCGGCCTGCCCGAGTTCCGCCCGGCGCGCGACGAGGAAGGCGAGTTCCGCGTGTGGACCAAGCACGGCGGCGGCCTGGTGACCGAGATGTTCTTCGGCCATCATCCCTTCGATTTGATCGGCTGGGAGGGCGCGCTGTACCCCTACACCTTCCACACCGACGACCATCACCCCGTCGTGCGGCGCATCCACACCGCGCCGCCCGCGCGCCAGACCTTCCAGTCCGGCACGGCCCCGCACAACGGTTTCTCCGTCTGCACCTTCAAAGGCCAGATCGAAGGCTGGCACCCGCGCGACGTTCCCGCTCCCTACGCGCACTACAACGTGGACAGCGACGAGGTCATGTTCTTCTCGAACACGAGCTACGGCGCGCGCAAAGGGCTCGTCGAGCCCGGCTCGTTCACCTTCCACCCGGGCTCCTTGCCTCACTCGCCGCACGGCATGGCGGCCAAGCGCTCCTTCGCCGAGCGAGGCAAGCTGTCCGATTATCTCGCGGTCATGCTCGACACCTTCTACGAGACCTTGTCGGTGGCCAAGCAGGCCCTGCCGCTCGCCGACAAGGATTACCCGACGAGCTGGAACCGCGACACGCAGGGCGTCTCGGGCGACTAGCATGAAGCTCGATCCTCAATCGCTCGCCGTCCGCGACCGCTACCTGCTCATGATCGCGACGATCCTTCCGCGTCCGATCGCGTGGGTCGCGACGATTTCCCCCGACGGCAAAACGAACCTGGCCCCGTTCTCCTTCTTCACCGGGATCTGCGCCAACCCGATGACCGTCTGCTTCGCGCCCGTCAACGACCGGCACGGAAAGAAGAAGGACACGCTCGTGAACATCGAGCTGACGAAGCAGTTCACCGTGAACATCGTCAATGAAGCCAATGCGGACAAGATGAACCAGTCCTCGGCGCCGTACGCGTACGGCGTGAGCGAATTCGAGAAGTGCGGCGTCACGCCGCTGGCCAGCGAAAAAATCAAGCCGCCGCGCGTGAAGGAAAGCCCCGTCTCGTATGAATGCGAGCTCGACCAAATCGTGAGAATTGGAGACGGCGCCTTGGCCGGCAATCTGGTGATCGGACGCGTCGTGATGTTCCACTGCGAAGACGCGATCTACACCGCCGGCAAGATCAAGCATCAGGACATTCATGCGATCGGTCGTATGGAAGGCGCCTGGTACTCCAAGACCAACGACTCGTTCGAACTCCCCCGCCCGGAGGCCGCGTGAAGAAGCAGCCCTTCCACAATTTCATCGTCGACCACATGACCTTCCTCGTCGAGCCCGAGCTGTACAAGACGACCTACGCGCTGTTCCGGATCGTCTTCGGCGTCTCGAAGGAAGATCTCATCTATGAAAAGCGCTCGAACTGGCCCGGGCAGAAGAAGCCCTCGTCCATGACCTTCGCCGCGCGCGTCGGTTCCGAGACCGGCGGCAAGACCCCGAACCAAGCGATCATCGCCGTCGTTCAGCCCACCGAGCCCGAAGGCCAGAGCTCGCATGTGCGCACGATGCTCCAGAACCGCGGGGGCTCCTGC
>JAYTIP010000381.1:0-3699 GCA_043731745.1 Elusimicrobiota bacterium
TCCGGCGCGTGCGTGATGGGGCGTCCGATCACGACGAAATCGATGCCGAGGGTCGCCGCCTCGCCGGGCGTCATCACGCGGTTCTGGTCGTTGAGCGCCACGCCCTTCGGCCGGATCCCCGGAGTGACGAACTTCATGTCGAGGTGCGGGAACGCCTTCTTGAGCATGCCCACCTCCTGCGGCGAGCAGATCGTGGCGTCGGCGCCGCCGACCCAGCCCTGCTTCGCGAGGCCTTTGACGAGGGCCGGGATTTTAGCCGACGGCGAGAATATTTTTATATCCTTCGGGCCCATGCTCGTGAGAACCGTGACGCCCCACAGCTTGGGGCGCGGGGAGACCTCGGAGGCGGCGCGCAACATGTCGGCGCCGCCCATGAGATGGAAGGAGACGGCGTCGACGCCGAGGCGCTGGGCTTCTCGCACGGCGTGGGCGACGGTTTGGGGGATGTCGTGGAGCTTGAGGTCGAGGAAGACTTTGCCGCCCTGGCGCTGGACGATGTCGACGGCGCGTTTGCCGTGGGCGGTAAAGAGCTGGAGGCCGACTTTGTACCAGACGATGGTGCCGTGAAGGGCTTTGAGTAGCTCTTCCTGCTTCTTGATCGAGTCCACGTCGAGGGCGACGATCACTTGGGTCAATTGAGACCTCGGGTGATGCGTTTGACGGTGGAGGGGCCGCCATAAACGAGCCCTGAGTAAAGTTGAATGAGGTTGGCGCCGGCGGCTAAGCGCTCTTTGGCATCCTCCGGAGTCGCGATGCCGCCGACGCCGATCAGAGGCAAGGTCGTGAGTGAACGAACTTTGCGGAGCAGTTCGGTCGCGCGGGCCTTCAGAGGACGCCCAGAGAGCCCGCCTGCTTCGGACTTGTACTGCTCGGGAACGCCATCGCGGGAGAGCGTCGTATTCGAAACGACAAAACCTTGGGCGACCTTCTGGGCACCGGAAATACAGGCTTCGAGGTCGGCGTCGGCCAAGTCGGGGGAGAGTTTGACGAGCACGGGCTTCCTGAGCGAGTTCGCATCCTGCACGGCGTTCAGAATGTCCGTCAGATCTTTGGCCTTCTGTAAATCGCGGAGGCCAGGCGTGTTCGGAGAAGACACATTGATCACGAAGTAATCGCCGTGCTTCGCGAGAATCTTGAGCGTCTGGGCATACTTCTTCGGCGCGTCTTTCGCGTCGGTGCCCTTATTCAGGCCGAGGTTGATTCCCAACGGAACCGACGGAGGGGGGCTCATGGACAAGCGCAACGCGACGGACCGCGCGCCTTCTGAATTAAAGCCCAGCCGATTTAAGATTGCGCCCTGTTCGACGAGCCTGAATAGGCGCGGCTTCTCGTTGCCGGGCTGGGGTTCCAGCGTCACCGAACCGATTTCGAGAAACCCGAAACCGAACCCCGGGAGAATACCGATCAACTTCCCATCCTTGTCGAATCCTGCGGCCAACCCGACCGGATTGGGGAAGTTTACGCCGAAAACGGTTTTGGAAAGACCTTGACCGGCACTGCCCGTCAAAATTGAGAGAACCTTCTGGGCGCCGGGGATTGGAGCGACGAGCGCCATTAGACCCGACATTTCTTCATGGACGCGTTCCGCGTCGAAGGTGAAGAGGAGCGGCTTTATCGCGTCATAGAGCATGGACCACGCGTCCGGCGGAAAGAGTCGTGAGCGCTCGTCCCTTCAGCTTTCTTCCCGTGAAGGGGGTATTGATGCTCTTCGACAAATAAGGAGCCTCGGCCGTCCAATTCATGCCGGGATCGACGATGACCAGATCGGCATCCGCGCCGGGCGCGAGGTGGCCCTTGCCCTTCAGGCCGAGCAAAGCGGCCGGGGCCGAGCTCATGCGTTCCACGAGCTTGCGCGGGGTGAGAATTTTCTTGTGCACGAGTTCGGTCAGCGCGACGGCCAAAGAGGTTTCCAATCCGATGATGCCGAAGGGTGCCTGATCCATGCCGAGGGACTTGGCCGCGCAGCCGTGGGGGGCGTGGTCGGTGGCGATCGCGTCGATGGTGCCGTCGGCGAGGCCGGCGAGCAAGGCGTCGCGATCCTTGTCGCCGCGAAGCGGCGGGTTCATTTTATAAGCGGTGTCGTAGCCCGGGATGTTCTTGTCGGCGAGCGCGAAGTGATGGGGCGCCGCTTCGGCGGAAATGCGGATGCCGTTTTTCTTGGCGACGCGGATCGCGGAGACGGAGGAGGCGGTCGAGACATGCGCGATGTGCAGGCGCGCGCCGGTGAGCTCGCAGAGCGCGATGTCGCGCATGACCTGCACGGTTTCCGCCGCCCAGGGGGTGCCTTTGAGGCCTTTGCGCAGGGCCGAGGGGCCTTCGTGCACGCAGGCGCCATTGGAGAGGTTGAGGTCTTCGCAGTGATCGATGACGAGCAAGCCCAGGTCCTTGGCGTATTCGAGCGCGCGGCGCAGGAGACCCGCGTTCATCACGGGGCGTCCGTCGTCGGAGAGCGCGGCGGCGCCGGCCGCGCGGAGCTTGGCGAACTCAGTGAGCTTCTCGCCCTTCTGGCCCATGGTGACGGCGCCCGCGAAGAGTACGGTGATCGCGGCGTCGGTCCGGGCCTTGGAGCGCAGGAACGCGAGCTGGGAGGCGGAGTCGCTGACGGGCTCGGTGTTCGCCATCGCGAGCACGGTCGTCACGCCGCCGCGCGCCGCGGCCTTGGTTCCGGTGGCGATCGTCTCATCGCCCTCGCGGCCGGGCTCTCGAAGGTGGACGTGCATGTCGACGAGGCCGGGCAGGACCCAGCGGCCTTTGGCGTCGATGACGGGCACGCCCTTGAAGGCGGGCTTGCGCGTCAGGCCCGCGCCGACGGCGGCGACGCGGCCGTCCTCGATGAGGATGTCGCGCACGGCTTCGACGCGGGAGGCCGGGTCGATCAAAAGGCCGCCGGCGACGATCAATTGCTCAGGCAAGCGACCTCCCTTCCTCGCATAATGCCAACACGGCCATGCGCGCGAGCACGCCGTTGGAGACCTGCTCGAGGATGACGGATCGCGGGCCGTCGGCGACTTCGGAGGCGATCTCGACGCCGCGGTTGATGGGGCCGGGGTGCATGACGAGCGCCTCGGGCTTCATGAGGTCGGCGCGCGCCGGCGTGAGCTGGTAGGAAAGCGCGTAATCAGCGAGCGAGGGCACGAAGCCCTGGTCCATGCGCTCGATTTGCAGGCGCAGGACGTTGACGGCGTCGGCGTTCTTGAGGGCTTTATCGATATCGTGCTCGACGGTCGCGCCCAGCGCGGCAAAATCGTCGGGGCAAAGTGGCGTGGGACCGCAGAAGGTCACCTTCGCGCCGAGCTTCTTGAGCGCGAAAAGGTTGGAGCGGGCGACGCGGCTGTGGCGGATGTCGCCCAGGATCACGATCTTTTTCCCTTTAAACGAACCCCAGCGCTCCCGCAAAGTCAGCAGATCGAGGAGCGCTTGCGTCGGGTGCTCGTGCCAGCCGTCGCCCGCGTTGATCACCGAGGCCTTGAGCAGGGGTGCTAAGTCCTCGAGCACGCCCGATCGTTCGTGGCGCACGACGAAGTGCGTGACGCCGACGGCCTGAAGATTGAGGAAGGTATCTAAGAGAGTCTCGCCTTTGGCGAGGGAGGACCCGACGGGCGAGAAGCTTAAGACATCCGCGCCCAGGCGCTTGGCCGCCATCTCGAAGGAGGAGCGCGTGCGCGTCGACGGCTCGGTGAAGATGAAGGCGACGGTGCG
>JAYTIP010000382.1:0-3552 GCA_043731745.1 Elusimicrobiota bacterium
TCGAGCGCGTCGCCGATCACCCCCTGTCGACCTTCTCGATCGACGTGGACGGCGCGTCTTACTCCAACTCCCGCCGCATGCTCAACGCGGACCACCTTCCGCCCGCCGACGCGGTGCGGGTCGAGGAGTTCGTGAACTACTTCCACTACGAGTACCCCGAGCCCTCGGGCGAGCACCCGTTCTCGATCACCACCGAGCTCGCGGCCTGCCCGTGGAACCCGGCGCATAAGCTGGTACGCGTCGGAATTAAAGGCAAGTCGATCGCCAAGGAGAACCTGCCGCCCAACAACTTGGTGTTCCTGATCGACACCTCGGGCTCGATGATGAGCGAAGAGCGCCTGCCCCTGATCAAGAAGGGCCTGCGTCTGCTCGTGGAACAATTGCGCAAGCAAGACCGCATCTCGATCGTGGCCTACGCGGGCCAGGCGGGGCTCGTGTTGCCGCCCACCTCCGGCGCGAAGAAAACCACGATCCTCGACGCCCTCGAGCATTTGGAGGCCGGCGGCTCGACGGCGGGCGGCGCGGGCATCAAGCTCGCCTACGAGACGGCCGAGAAGAACTTCATGAAGAACGGGAACAACCGCGTGATCCTCGCCACCGACGGCGACTTCAATGTGGGTGTCACCAGCGACGGGGAGCTGACGCGGCTCATCGAGGAGAAGCGCGGCCACGGCGTGTTCCTGACCGTGCTCGGCGTCGGCCAGGGCAATTATCAGGATCACAAGATGGAGCAACTGGCCGACAAGGGCAACGGCAACTACGCCTACCTCGACGGCATCCTGGAAGCGCAGAAGGTGCTCGTCAAGGAGATGGGTGCCACCTTGCTCACCATCGCCAAGGATGTGAAAATCCAGGTGGAGTTCAACCCGGCGAAGGTTCAGTCCTACAAGCTTCTGGGCTACGAGGACCGCATGCTACGGCCCGAGGACTTCAAGGACGACAAGAAGGACGCCGGCGAGCTCGGCGCGGGTGGAACGGTGACCGCGCTGTACGAAGTGGTGCTGGCCGGCGCGAAGGAGGAGGGCGAGCCGATGGTTGACCCGCTCAAATACCAGAAGCCGAGCGAAGCGGCGCCCTCGTCGATGAGCGGAGAACTCCTGACGGTCAAGTTCCGGTATAAGCAGCCCAAGGAGGACAAGAGCCGGGAGATCGTGCGGCCCTTGGCCGACGAGAACCGCGAGTGGTCGCAGGCGTCGCCGGACTTCAAGTTCGCGGCCGCCGCCGCGGGATTTGCGATGACCATGCGCGGCTCGAAGACGCGCGGAGACTTGAACTACGACAAGGTGCGCGCCATGGCCGCCGAGGGGCTCGTCAACGATCCGGAGGGCAACCGCGCCGAGATGCTGAGACTGATCGACAAGGCCAAGCTTCTCAATGCGGCGGCGGTCCCCGGCCCCCGGTGATTTGATACCATGATGGGATGAGCGCCGACTTCGTCTTTCCGCTGACGGATGTGAAGGAAAACGGCCAGCTGGCCGTGAACGCCCAGACCGCGCCGGAGACCTTTCCGGACGCCCTCAGCGAGGGCGTGCTCGTCGGAACGGTGAAGCTCGACGGGATGATCCTGGCGGTCGACGAAGAGGCCTCCTTTACGGGAGAAGCGAAGGGGAAGTGGCGCTTCGAGTGCACGCGCTGCCTCAAGCCCGTGGAAAACGATTGGCGCGCGCCCATCGAGGTGATGGTTCCCATCGACGGCGGGCCGATGGACCTCACGGACGAAGTCCGGCAGTCCATCGCCCTGATACAACCCATGCGCATTCTCTGCAAGCCGGACTGCAAAGGCCTGTGCACGACCTGCAAGAAGAACCGCAATGAGGTCGATTGCGGCCACCCCGAGGGGGAAAACGGGGACGGGGTCCCGGGCGGCAATTTCACGCAGACGCACAAGCCCCGATTGACGAAAAGGCCCGATAAAGGCTAAAATCTCGTCTCAATCTCAATAAGAGGAACACCATGCCTAACCCCAAACGCAAGCATACACGCTCCCGCCGCGACAGCCGCCGCTCCGCCAACTGGAAGCTCGAGGCCGTGCCTCTGAGCAAGGACAAGGACGGCCGCTGGCACCGCCCACACACGATCAGCCCCGAGGGCTACTACAACGGCGTGCTCGTTCGCCCGCCGAAGAACAAGAAGAAGGGCACGCCCGAGGGCGGCGCCGAAGGTCAGCAGTAAAATAATATAGCTCGCCTCGCGTGAGGATAGCGCTCGACGCCGTCGGCGGCGACTTCGGTCTGACTCCCAACATTGAGGGAGCGATCCAAGCCGCGAACGCCTTCGGCGTCGAGCTTATTTTAGCGGGGCCCGCCGCGCAGATCCGCACGGAGCTGTCGGCGCGCGGCATCTCCGAAGGCGATCCCCGGTTTCAAATCGCCGACGCGCCCGAGGTCGTCGGCATGGACGAGGAGCCCGCCCAGGGCTGCCGCTCCAAGCCGAATTCGTCGATCATGATCGCCGCGCAATTGTGCCGGGAAGGCAAGGCCGCGGGCTTCGTCTCGGCGGGGAACTCCGGCGCCACGATGGTCGCCGCGCTCATGCACCTTAAGCGCGTGCCCGGCGTGTTGAGGCCCGCGATCGCCTGCCCCGTCCCGACGCCGAAGGGCGTGACGATCCTGCTCGACTCCGGCGCCAATGTCGACTGCAAGCCTTGGCACCTCGTGCAGTTCGCGATGATGGGCGCGCTTTTCGCGCGTCTTGTCTATGGCATTTCCGAGCCGACGGTCGGCCTGCTCAGCATCGGCGAGGAAGAGGGGAAAGGCAACGATCTCGCCAAAGAGGCGTTTCCGCTGCTGAAGAGCTCGGGCGTGAACTTCTTCGGCTGCGTCGAGGGCCGCGACGTCCCGGCGGGGAAGACCGACGTCGTCGTGTGCGACGGCTTCGTGGGCAACGTTTTGATCAAGACGATGGAAGGCACCGCGATGGCGATGATGAGCCAGCTCAAGGGCGAGCTCATGTCATCCTGGCGCTATAAAATCGCTACGCTCGCCTTGCGAGGACCCCTGTCGCGTCTGAAGCGGAAAATGAGCTACGATGAATACGGCGGCGCTCCGCTGATCGGAGTCAACGGCGTCGCCATCGTCAGCCACGGGTCTTCGAACGCGCGCGCGATCGCCAACGCGCTGCGCGTCGCCGCGAAGACCGCCGAGGCCGGTTTGCCGGAAGAGTTGAAGAAGGTCGTGGCCCGATCGGCCATGCCCGAGGAGAAAGTTCAGATATGAGCACCGAGACCGCGACGCGCCCCGTCCCGACGACCGGCATCCGGCTGAAAGACAAGGTCGCGATCATTACCGGCTCCGCGGGCGGTATCGGCTACGTCACCGCCGAGCTGTTCGCCGCGGAGGGCGCCAAGGTCGTCATCGTCGACGTGAACGGCGAGGCCTCGCTCAAGGCCGCGACGACGCTCGCCGCCGGCGACGCCGCCAAGACCCTCGGCATGGCCTGCGACGTGACCAAGCTCGACCAGTGCGAGGCCGTCGTCAAGGCCACGATGGAAAAGTTCGGCAAAATTGATATATTGGTGAACAACGCGGGGATCACCAAGGACAACCTTTTGAT
>JAYTIP010000383.1:0-8637 GCA_043731745.1 Elusimicrobiota bacterium
CACCGATCGCGCGTGCCCGCCGAGTTCGACGGCGGACGGCAGCACGGACGGGGTCAGGCCCGGCGCCAACGACGGGGTGAGGGACGCTCCGGCCAACGCCGGGGACAACGGGGCAAGAATGTTGGGGAGGTTCAGCGAGCCGGCTTCGCCGGCGCGGCCCGCTTCACCCGCCGAGGTGACGGCGCGGATCTCCTGCGCGTAGATCGGGCCCGTGCCGGACAGCACAAGGGCGACCGACAAAGCGGTCGCCGTGAACTTGCGTCCCAACAAGCGCAGGGATCGAGGGGGCACTTCCTATAGCATATACCCCCTGCCCACTCTTGTCAGCCCCTGGGAGACCTAAAAAGCCGTTATTAAATGGCCCAGGGGTCCTTGGGACCAAGGACCCCTGGGTGCCAGGCTTTAAGTTATTAACGCAAAATCAGCGTTTTTTTACGACGCGGTCAGTTCATCGACGGAGTCCCCGTTTCCAGGGACCGGATGAGCTGGCTGATCGCGCTGGGCGTGCGCTGGAACAGGCGGGCGAGCTCCGACACGCCCATGTGGGTTTCCTTCCAAACCCGGTGCACGGCCTCGCGGCGAACCGCGGAGACTTCGCGCCACTGCACCCGGCCAAGGATCTTCTCTTCGGTGAGGCCGTGGCGGCCCGCCACCTCGGCGATGATCTTGCGGGCGGCTTCGATGGGAACGATGCGGGGCGCGGTCGGAGTGTGCGCGGCCAGCTTGCCGAGGAACGCCTCTCCTCCGATGGCGACGCCGCCCACGACGGGCAGTACCTGGTCGCCGGCCGTTTTCATGCGGTCCTTGATGTACTGAAGATAGCGCACGGACTGCTTCAGGCGGCCGTTGCCGAATTTGCGCAGCACGAAGTCGGAGTCGACCAGCGGTTCCTTGTGCTCGGCCTCGACATAGGCGGCGCACGAGGACCACTGGTAGCGCCAGGGCTTGTCCTTCAGGGCGTCGCGCACGCAGGCGAGATGAACGTATCTGGTCATTTCGGCCAGGTGAGTGTCCTTGTCGACGAGGTAGGCCTTGTAGCGGCCTTGGAACACATGGCCGACGGCGTTATGGGCCGCGTTGAAGTACTTGGTGTACTGGGTGTTGAAGCCCTGCATCACCGCGGACAGGTTGGGCTGAGCGGTCTCGATGAGAAGATTGACCGAGTTGCCGAGGAGGCTGTAGGCGAACACCTCGAGGCCGTGGCGCTCCTTGTACATCTTGAGCAAAGCGAGGAACTGGCGGCGGTCCTGGTTGGAGAGGAACAGATCCTGGCGGTTGTTCCCCTGGAGAATGACGAGATAGCAGGCCCCGGCGTACTGAATTCTTTTCGGTCGTCCCATAGTGGAATTATTCTACCACAACGCCCGCCGCTAGTGCCAGGCTTTTAATGGTTAGGGAGCCTCAGTAGGCGTTCCACGGCTTGCCGTGTGCGTCGGTGTGCGTGCAGTTGATCCAGACCTGGCCTTGGCGCGCGTCGCCGGGCCAGTTCGAATAAGACCAGCCGCCCGTGTCGTCCGTCACGCCCATCTCATGGATGCGCGAGGATGAACGGTGAAAACCGCTCAGCAGCGCCTCCGGGATCGTGACGAGATACTTCCCGCCGGCGGTCAGGTCCGACAATGACGCGGGCCCCTTCGTCCTGGTGTCCGCCTCGTAACGCGACAAGGCGCCGCGAAGGTCGGCGAGGGCGCGAAGGTTTTGCCTCCGGTCCCGCGCCCGGAAAGCCGCCGGAATGACCCAGGCGAGGACCAGAGCGACGAATGCCAAGGTGATCAGATACGTCGGGTTCGCGAATCCGCTCGTCAGCCGGTTACTCTTGGCGCACGGCATAGCGATTACGCAAGAACGCGCTTACGAAGGCCGCCCAGGGCGTCGGTCTCGCCGAGTATGACGAGGCGGTCGCCCGCCTTCACGAGGCGGCCCACGGGCGGATTAAGCTCGTAACCTTCGGCGCCCGCGGCGACGACGGCGACGACGAGCGTTCCCCCGCCTTCACCGCCCTTGATGTCTCCGAAGGGCTTGCCGATCATGGGCGAGTTCTCGGGGACCGAGATCTCGTCGAAGCGGAAGTGCGAGTCCTTGTTGCGCAGCATCGAGTCGAGAAAGCCGACGGTGACGGGCCGGATCATCTCGGAGGCCAGGCGCAGGCCGCCGATGAACTCGGGGTCGACGACGCCGTCGGCGCCGCTGCGCAGCAGCTTCTCGCGCACGCCGAGCGACTTTTGGCAGGCGAGCACCTTCGCCTTGGGATTGAGCCCCTTGGCGGAGAGCACGACGAAGGCGTTGTCCTGGTCGGTCGACAACACGGCGAACACGCCCGCCGCCTGTTGGACGCCGGCTCTCAGGAGCACGGAGTCTTCGCTGCCGTCGCCGACGATGTGGAGCATCTCGAAGCCCATGCGTTCCTCAAGCTGGGCGATCGCCGCGGCGTCGCGGTCGACGAGGACGAAGTCGCGCCCGGTTTTCTTGAGCTCGGCGGCGACGACGCCGCCCGTGTGGCCGGCGCCGCAGATCACGAAATGGCCCGACAGCTGCGCGATCTTCTTCTCCATCCTCATTCTCCTGAACGCCTTGGCGAGCTCGCCCTCGACGACGATGGCGGTGATCGTCGTAAATCCATAGGTGAAAAGGCCGATGCCGCCGAGAATCATGAACATCGTGAACACGCGACCGGCGGGGCTCAGCGGGTGCGTCTCGCTGTAGCCGACGGTGCCGATCGTGATGACCGTCATGTAGAGCAAGTCGAAGAGCGACCAGCCCTCGATGAAGTGATAGCCCGAAACGCCGGCCGCGAGGCAGGTCAGGAGCAGGGCAAACACGAGCAGCAGCCGGTCTCGGACGCTTTTCAGCGAGCTCATGGGGAGAATTCTACCCTTTTCGGCCCGCGAGGCCGAGCAGGCGCGCGACCTCGTTGCGCAGTTCAGAGATGCCGTTCCCCTCCTGAGAACTGACCCAAGCCAGGGCCTCCGGCGTCATGCCCACCATCTGGGCCACTTCGCGACGGCGCACGAAGGCGCGCGAAGACTTCACCTGGTCGGTCTTGGTCGCGATGACCCGCCAGGGCAGGCTCTGCGACTGCAGCCAGCGCAACATCTCCATATCCAGCTTGGTCGGGCCGAGTTTGGCGTCGACGAGCACGAAGATCGCGAGCAAGGTCTTGCTGCCCTTCAGGTAGCCCTCGATCATGGCGCCCCAGCCCGCGCGCGATTCCTCGGGGCCGGTGGCGAAGCCGTAGCCGGGCAGGTCGACGATGCGCTTGCGCGGGGCGGCCTCGTAGACATTGATCGTGCGCGTGCGGCCGGGGGTCCGCGAGGTGCGCGCGAGATCCATGCGGCACAGCGCGTTGATCATCGTGCTCTTGCCGGAGTTGGAGCGGCCCACGAAGGCCACCTCGGCCTCGCTGGCGCCAAGCTTGGCGGGGTCGGTCTCGCTCATCACGAACTTCACGGAATCGAGAGCGTGCGCCATTAGTCGTCCCCCCCCCGCCATTTGCCGCGGCCCTGCTTGATCCCGGATTTTCGGCGCTTGGCTTCCACGGTGATAGCCTTAGAGTTTCTAGAGCGCCCGCGCTTGGTCCGGCGCGCCTTCTCGGCGTCGTGACGAATGCGCGCGGCGCGTTCGCGCTCGAGGGTCTCCAGGCGGTCGGCCAGGCGCGAGCGCGCGATCAGCCGGTTCTGGCCCTGGGAGCGCTCGTCGGAGCAGCGCACACTGACGCCGGAAGGTCGGTGAAACAGCTGCACGGCCGTTTCCACCTTGTTGACGTTCTGCCCGCCCGCGCCGCCCGAGCGGGTAAAGGTCTCGAGCAGGTCGCCGGGGCGCACGCCAAGCTTAATGAGGCGCGCTTCGACCTCGTTCCAGGAAGGCATGCCCGATTCTAGCTGTTTACAGAAGAACGGGGTACGGACGGGCCCAAGATCTAAGGCTGCAAACCTGCATCAAGCAATTGCTTGCGAGGATTCCAGCCCGGGGGAATTTTTCGCGCCTTACTAAACCAAGGCATACCCGAATCCACCCATTTCTTCCGCCAAGCGAGGTAAGACCGCTCTCGAGATAAACCAGACTCAGAAGGCACATCATCGAGACCAAATTGTATTCCGCACGATGAACAGATTGAGTCAGAAGGCGAATCGCCTTCCCAAGGCTTCTCATCCAGATGATAGCCGCATGCAGGACACGGGAATATTGCACGTTGTTGACTCATTCAATCACCCCTGGCTGACTCATCCAATAGCTTTCGCCACTCGTCGGTTTGAAGAAAGTTCGGATACTGCCATCACGGTTATATGCCCCGAAGGTGTTGGTTTTGGAATCATATATTCGCTGAACACCATTGGCATCCACTTTGCGCGGCAAATTCTCGGCCTTCCCCTTCTCCAAGAAGTCAGCGGCCTTCTGAGTGTACTCCTCTGGAGTCTTGGCGGCAAAATCCTTTCCGTGCCGATTAAAATGATCCTGCTCCCTCTCAGAATCACCCCACTTACCCGACCGATCACTGGATTTGCGGGCCTGGTCATCCGGAGGCTCGTTCGGGTCGCCAGGTTGAGCCCCGGGCCTCCACGGCCTTCGCGTCGCGGGACGACACATAGGTCGACAACAGGTACCAGAGCGGGTCGCTCGTGGTCTCGGCGCGGACGGGAATGGCGAAGGCGATCAGGAGCGCCAGCGTAGTTCTGACTGTTTTCACCGTCCTAAGCATAGGCTCGTAAGCCTGCTAAGTCAATGCTTCGCGACGCGGTTAGCGAATGCGCTCGAGTGCGGGGTTCTTGCCCTGAGTGGTCGGAGCGTCCGTGAGGACGTTCGACTGGCGCAGCAGGTTCTCCTCGACTTCGAGGTTGCGCGCCGCGAGCGACTTGCGCAGGGCCTTCTCGTAGCGCTGGTAGAGCAAGGCGCCCTCGCCCGTCTCGTCCAAGGCGCGCTCGCGCAGGAAGTCGTTGGAGGCCTTCCAGTCCATCGTGCCGCCGTGCTTGCGCACATACTCCTGGAAGGTGGGGTCGCGGCGCAGCTCCTGGGTGAAGAACGGGTCGGTCTCGAACATGCGGCGGAACACCGCTTCGGGGGCGGCGCTGTCGATGTCCATGAGCAAGGTGAATTGGCGCGGGGCTTGGCTGAGCGTGCGGCCGGTGTCGATGCGGCCCATGGCCTGGATCATGTGCACCTGCGACATCTCCTCGGGGCCGAGCACGAGCATCTCGAATTTGGTGTAGCCGCGAAACGCGTCGGCCGAGAGCGAGTTGCGCTCGCCCTTGAAGTTCAGGTCGAGGCCGCGGCCGCCGACGCGCGTGTCGAGGATGAGGACCTTCACCTTGCCGGTGTTCAAGCCCTCGATGTTCATCTGCTTGAGGACATTGGCCTCGGGCACGTTGAGGCGCAGGTACTCGGTGTCGGCGAAGACCTTGGCGATCTCGTCCTGATTGATGCCGGATTTCTTGAGGTAGGTCTCGACGGCGCGCAGGGCGCGCGTGTCGGAGACGCTCAGGACCATGAGGCCGGTGTTCTTCTGCGTGTCGCGGATGCTGCGCAGCCAGTTCTGGGCGGCCTCGCCTTGCACATCGCTGATGCGCAGGACCTGCGGGTCCTTGAGGCTCAGGCCGCGCTCGGCGAGGTAATTCGTGACCTCGGCCTTGGCCTCGGCGGGGATCGCGTCGGAGCCGCGCAGGACGACCTGGTCGAAGGTGGCGGTGCGCAGCTTGCCCAGCACCTCGCCCACGCGCTGTAGGCGCTGTTCGGGGGTCGAGACGATGTCGAGCAGGACGTTCTTGGGCACGGCGGAGCCTTCGCCGACCATGGAGATGTCGTTGGCGCGCAGATGGGCCTCGAACTTGGCGCCCGAGGTGCCGGAGAGCGAGATGAAGTAGGACTTCTTGTTGGTCGTGACGTCCTTGATCGTCGACATCGCGTTGTGCGTGTAGGGCAAGGTCAGGTCCGTGCCGTACTCGAGCTCCCACCAGCGGCGCGAGGCGTTGTCCATGGACTCGAACCACTGGCCGTTGTGGACCACGTTGAACTTGCCGGTCTTGTTGTCGACGCGCACGCCGGCCGCGCCCTCGTTGAAGCCCTGGACCATGTTGACGATCTCGTTGCGGACATAGGAGGAGCCGCGCTCGAAGTGGCCGATGCCCTTGGGGAACAGGACCGAATTGACGTAGGACCACATGAGCGCGTCGCGCTGGTGCGCGGGCATCATCGGGTCTTCAAAGAGGGACTTGAGCATGCGCGCGGCGTTGCGGCGCGTCATGCCGACCGCGTTGGGGTCGAGGGGCTCGGCGCCGGGGAGCTTGGAGCGCAGGTACTTGAAGGCGAGCGAGGTGAGCGAGACGCCGTCGATGGCCTTGAGCGCTTGGCCGGCCTCGTGGAAGCTGTCGACGTCGATGAGCCGGGTCTCGAGCTTGCGCAGGTCGTTGAAGGCCTCGAAAAACTCGTTGGACTCGGGCTTGTCGGACAAAGACTTGAGATGTTCGCGGGCCAACAGCAGCTTCGACTGAAGTTCACCCATCTCGCCGCCCTTCTGCTTGGGCTCGACCTTCTCGGCGCGGTCGATCAGGAATTCGGCGCGTTTGAGGACGGCCGCCGGGTCCATGCCCTCGCCGCCGGGAATTTCGTAAGGCTTGCGCGTGAGGCGCGGGTTCTCGCCGATGGGACGCGCGTCTTCTTTCATCCGGCGGTAGGCGCCGTACATGGCGCTCTCGTCGCCCGCGTAGGCTTCCTGCAGTGCGCGGCGGCTCTCGAGCAGGCGGGTGACCTTCGAGTCCCAGCCCGGCTTGCCTTCTTTGGTGAGACCGACGATCTCGTCGCCGACCTCGTCGAAGCGGCGCATGATCTCCTTGCGGGCCGCGCGCCGCAAGGTCTGCTCCTCGGCGCGGGCGTCCTTGCCGGTCTCCGAGGAGAGCATCTCGATGCGGCGCAGCATGCCGCCGAGGTCGCCCTGGGCGGGAGAGGCGCTGAGATCGAGCTCCATGCTGCGCAGACGGCCGCGCGCGGTCGCGCGCTCGCTCTCGAGCGCGGGGCGGCCCGCGGCGTCGGCCTCGCCGATGTTCACGCTCAGGTCGTGGATCTTGTCGAGCGTCTCGCGGTACTCCTGATGGACGGCACGGCGCTCCGGGGTCATGCCCGCCTCGAGCGTCTGCGCTTCCTTCACGAGGGCTTCGAGGCGCGGCGTGGACTTGACCGCGCCGAGCTCGGTCTGCAGGCGGCGCGCCTCGGCCTTCGCGGTCGCGCGATCGGTGGAGAACTCGGTCAGGCGAGCCTCGAGGGCGTCGGTCGGCCGGCCGAACTTCTTCTCGCCCTTGATCGCGGCTTCCGTCTCTTTCATCTTGCCTTCAAGCGTCATCAGCTTCGCGGTCTCGGCGCGGTAGGCCTTGAGCGCCGTCGCGTCGACGGGGCCCATGGACTTAAGCGACTGCTCGAGGCGCGCGTCGACGGCCTTGCGCGCGACGGCGGACTCGGGCGTGTTTTCGACCTCGAGCTTGACCGACTCGCGCATGAGGCGCTCGAGCTTGGGGTTGACGCTCAGGCGGTTGGCCGGGGCCTGGCCGGAGCGGATCGCGGCGATCTGCTCATCTAAAGAAATGAGGCGAGCCGAGGAGTCGACGCCGTCGAAGCGCTCGACGAGGGCCTTGTCGAGGCGCGCGTACTCGATCTGCTCGCGGATGAGGGTCGTGCGGTTGGCCGCTTCAGGCCCGCCCGCCTTCTCGGCTTCGGCCAGATTGCGGCGCAGGTTGTCGATCTTGGTCTCGAGAGCCATGCGCGCCTTGCGCGCCTCGCCGGGCAGGCGCGAGAGGCCGTCCGAGGTGTTGGTAAGGTCGAGCAGGCGGTGCTGGTTGACGAACGCGGACTCCATCTCGCCCGCTATACGGGCACGCTCGGCGGGATTGGACGCCGGGCGCTGCTTGAGCGCCTCCGTCATGCGCCCCATCGCGGCGAGCATCATCGTGCCGGCTTCCGCTTCGCCCGCGGGCATCGAAGAGGCGAGCCGGCGTAAGTTGGACAAGCCCGTCTCGACCGACTTCTCGGCCAAAGAGGTTTCGGCGGCGGTCTTGGCGCTCTTCAGGCGCTCGACGGCCTGCACGAGGTCGTCGGCCGCCACCTTGAACTCGCCCACGCGCTCGGCGGGCATGTTCGCCTCAGAGAGCTCGGAGGCCAAGGACTGGATGCGGCGGGCCTGGACCTCGGCGGCCTCGACGCGGATCGTGCTGAGGCGCGTCATCGCCCAGTTCAGGCCGGCGTTGCTGTCGTTGATCGCGGTCGTCTGGCCGTTGAGGCGCGAGACGCGGCCGGAGACCATCCCGATCGTCAGCGCCGGCTGTTGGCCGGCGGCGTCCATCTCGTCCTGGAGCATCAGGTACTGCTCGACGATGTTGATGCCCTTGGTCTTGCCCTCGGCGATCATCGTCTTGAGGCCTTCGTAGGTCTCGAACTTCACCTCGGAGCCGAGCTTGTTGAACGCGAGGAAGTCGAACTCGGCCTGGGCCTGGAGCTTGGTGTTGAAGGTCAGGAACATGACCTTGCGCTTGCTCGCGGCCGCCTCGGCCTCGAGGTAGGGCAGCAGGCCCTCATAGGCGAGCAAGGTCTTGCCGAGGCTCGTGGGCGCCTTCACGAAGAGCTGGACGTCGTGGCCCTGGCGGCCGGAGCTCATGATTC
>JAYTIP010000384.1:0-6157 GCA_043731745.1 Elusimicrobiota bacterium
GTCACGGCTTGACTCCTTCCGACGCGGCGATGCTCTACGGCCAGGAGGACGAGCGCGAGGCCTTCACCGTGCAGGAGCTCTTCGTGCGCTCCTTCGCCGCCAAGAACCCGGAGCGCGCCGCGGCCCTCGCGAAGGAAGACCGCGTCTCCTTCATCTGGAACCCCGAGACCATCGCCAAGACGATCGTGGCCCTGCCGTACGGCTACTCGAACGTCCCGGCGGCTCACGGCTCTCGAGCGCGCGCCGTCACGCTGACGAAGTTCAAGGCCGCGGAGAACGCCCGCAAAGGGACGCGTATCGACGACCCCGTCTTCGCGCGCGCCCAGCTCGGCTACCTGGACCGCTTCAACGCCTACCTCGACGAGATGAACGTTCGCCTGAAGGACTGGGTGCGCCTGATGCGCCGCGCTCAGCGGTAGGTCAGCGAACCGACGACGTGAATCTTGAGCATGTTCGAAGCCTTGTGCTTCGCCGTGCCGCCGGCGGTCACCAAGGTGACCTCGCCCTGCTTGACCACTCCGTTCTTGAGTAGGATGCGCTCGCCGTAGCCCAGCATCTCGTCGGTGGTCTTGCCCAGCGGGCAGATCATCGGGCTGATGCCCCAGTACAGCGCCAGCTGGTTGTAGGTGGCCTTGAGCGGCGTCATGCCGATGATGGGCGCGTACGGCCGGTACTTCGACATGATGCGCGCCGACCAGCCCGTCATCGTGTAGACGATGACGGCCTTGGCGCCGGTCACATCGCAGGCGTCGTGGGTGGCGCGCGCGAGCGCGTGCGCGAAGCCGGTCTCGGGCGAGTCGAGCAAACCGTGCGGGATCATGCGATAGCGGAAATTCGACGCCTCGGCGCGGCGAATGATGTCAGACATCACCGTCACGGTCTCGACGGGGTACTGGCCGACCGCGGACTCACCTGAGAGCATGACGACGTCGGCGCCGTCGTAGATGGCGTTGGCCACGTCGGAGGCCTCGGCGCGAGTGGGCTGGGCGTGGTTGATCATGCTCTCGAGCATCTGCGTGGCCACGATCGACAGCTTGCCGGCGTCGTTGGCCCGGCGCACGAGCATCTTCTGTAGCGCGGGCACCTCAGCCGCGGAGAGCTCGACGGCCAGGTCGCCGCGCGCGATCATGATGCCGTCGGCGGCGTCCAAGATGTCGTCGATGCGGTCGAGGGCCAGCGGGTGCTCGATCTTGGCGATGATGCGCGTCGGCGCCCCCGCCTTCTGAATGATGCGGCGCGCTTTTAAGATGTCGTCGGGCGAGCGCACGAAGGACAGCGCCACATGGTCGATGCCGCACTTCAGGCCCATGTCTAGATCGCGCAGGTCCTTCGTCGTCAGCGCGGGCAGGTCGATGTCGGCGCCGGGAAGGTTGATGCCCTTGTGCTCCTTGAGCTTGCCGCCAATGACGACCTCGCAGTCGACCCAGCCGGCACCCGTCTTGAGCACGCTCAGCACGATCGAGCCGTCGTCGAGGCGGATCTCCATGCCCTTCTTCACGGTCTGCGGCAGCTTCTTGAAGCTCGTGGAAAACTCTTCGGCGGTGCCGGGAATGTCGTTGACGCTGATGCGCGTCTTGGCACCCTTCTTAAGATCGATGGGCTCTCCGTTGCGCAGGCGGCCGACGCGCAGGCGCGGGCCCTGGAGGTCCATGACCACCGAGCAGGCGCGGCGGCTCAGGCGCGAGGTGGAGCGGATTAAGTCGACGTTCTTGGCGAGCTCGCCCAAAGACGCGTGCGAGCAGTTGAGCCGGAACGCGTCGACGCCGGCGGCCAGCAGGTCGAGCATCATCGGCGCCTTGGCCGAGACGGGGCCGAGCGTGGCGAGAATCTTGGTGAGCTTGGGGCGGGTCGTCGGCGGCTTGTGTTGGTGGGTGGACATTAGTTTGAAAGGACCTTCCTTAGATTGGCCGCGTTGGCGGGTTTGACGACGCCCTTCTCCGTGATGATCGCGGTGACGAGCGAATGCGGCGTGACGTCGAAGCCGAAGTGGTGGGCCTTCGCGTTTTTCGGCGCGATCTTCACGCCGAAGATCTCGACGACTTCCTGGATCGACCGTTCCTCGATCGGAATACGGTCGCCGTGCGGGGTGTTCATGTCGACGGTCGTGCTGGGCGCGACGACGTAAAAGGGAATATTATGGTGTTTGGCGAGAATCGCCAAACCGTAGGTGCCGATCTTGTTGCACACGTCGGCGTTGGCGGCGATGCGGTCGGAGCCGACGATGACGGCGTCGATTTTGCGCGTCTTCATCAGGTGCGCGGCCATGTTGTCGGTGATGAGCGTGGCCGGAATGCCCGCTTCCATGAGCTCCCACAGGGTCAGGCGCGCGCCCTGCAGGTACGGTCGCGTCTCGCACGGATACACGTGCTTGACCTTGCCGGACAGCCAGCCCTGACGGATCATGCCGACGGCGGTGCCGATGCCGGCGGTGGCCAGCGCACCGGCGTTGCAGTGGGTCATCACATTCGAGTTCTTCTTGAGCAGCGAGGCTCCAAACTTGGCCATCGTCGCGTTGAAGCCGAGGTCGTCCTCGTAGTACTTCACGGCGGCGGCGCTCATGCGCTTGGAGAGCGACTTCTCGGGTCCCGACTTCGCCACGGCCAGCATGTGGTCGAGGGCGTGCATCAAATTGACGGCGGTCGGCCGCGCGCGGCGCAGCACGGGCTCGGCGGCGAGGACTTCGGACAGCTTGTTACGCCGAGCCGCCAATGCCATGCCGTAAGCGGCGGCGCAACCGATCAGCGGGGCGCCGCGAAGAACCATGTCGGTCGTGGCCTTGGCCACTTCTTTCGCCGTGCGGCAGGACACGAACTTGACCGTGCGGGGCAGCCAGCGCTGGTCGAGAACCACGAGGCGGTCCCCCTTCCAGGCGATGTGCTTGATCGGATCTTCGTGCAGCGGGCGTTTCTTCATGCGGTGCGGGCTGATTATAGCTTTTACTCCCCGGTTACTCTAAATGGGACGAGGGCGAGCAAGGTTCGTAAACCTTGTTCGCCCTCGATCTCAACGCCGTCTTGCGGCTACTGCTGCTTCGTCAGGGGATGGAATCCATCACCCGCTTCAGCTGCTCTTCGGTCTTGCCCACGATCTCAACCGTTTTCTCACGGCCGTTGGCTCCGCGCAGAATGCTGACGCGCTTTCCGGACACCTCGAAGAACTCGGCGAGGTAATCCTTCAGCGCGGCGTTGGCCTTCTCGTCGACCGCGGGGGCGGCGACCTTGACCCTCAGCACGCTACCGATGCGGCTGACCACTTCGTTGTCCGCGGCGTTAGGAATGACGCGCACTTTCACGATCATGCAGGGCCTCCATTGATGTCGGACTCGGGTGCAAAAATTTGTGTGCCGATGCGGACCATGTCGGAGCCTTCTTCGATCGCGACCTCGAAGTCGCCGCTCATGCCCATCGACAGCTTGCCTTCGGGCAGGTGCTTGTCCCGGAGCTCTTTGAGCGTCCGAAACGAAGGCCTTGCCGCTTCCGGGTCTTGGGGCGCTATGCCCATCAACCCTTGAAGCTCGAGGTTCGGGAGCTTCCTCACCGCCTCGATGAGTCCCGGGAGTTCCCCCGGGTTACATCCCGCTTGCGTCTCGCGGTCGGTCAGTTTCACCTGGATCAGAACCGGGAGCTTTCCGTCTCGCGTCCACGCCGTGTTCAACGCCGTCGCGACTTTCACGCTGTCGACCGAATCGACCGCGTCGAAGACTTCGACGGCTTTCTTCGCCTTGTTCGTCTGCAGATGCCCGATGAGGCGCCACCGGACCTTGCCCGCGAGCTCGCCGAGTTCCGATCTTTTCTTCTCGGCGTCCTGTACGCGGTTTTCTCCGACCTCTTTGACGAGGCCGGAATGCAACGCCTCCCGGACTTTATCCAGAGGGGCGTATTTCGTTACCACGACCAAGGAAATTTGGCCGCCGTCACGGTTCGCCCGTGCGGCTGCCGCGGTCATGCGGTAGCGGATTTTTTCTAGGTTGTCAATGAACACCGAACACTCACATTATAGCACAGTCCGAGAGCGGAATTACACGGAATGGGCCGAAAGGCCTATTTTGAGCCGTTCTTTGGACACCTAGGGTTTCACGACGAAGAACGGCTTAAAAAACGGTAACGTTAACCGTCTTTTATCCCGCCCGAAATACATTTTCCCCCCTCGTCCCGTTATACTCTGGTCATGGACGCGCTGCCTCTCGCCTACACGCCGCACCCCGCCGCGAAGCCGAAGACGACGCCCATGGCCGTCGCGGGCGGAGCCCAGCGCGAGCGCGGCGGCGGCGGCCTGGCCATCCTGGCGGGCGCGGCGATGACCGTGATGGGCACGGTCGCTCTGTCGAGCGTCATTGCGACCCCTGTCACCGAACGGCCTCTCGCCCCGATCTCGGTCGAGAATGTTCCCGCCCGAGCCTCGTTCGAGACGCGCACGACCCGAGCCGTCCTCCCCGCCGCCGAGCCTTCCCCGGTCGAGCTGCGCCCCTCGAGCCCCCTTCCGATCGCGGGCGAGGAAATCGCCACCAATTCCGCCGCCGCCGCGATGAACGCCCCCCAGGCCCTTCAGAAAACCCAGCAGTTCCATTCGCTCACGAGCTTCGACAACACCATGGAGATGACCAGCGGCTCCGCTCAGGGCCAGGCGCAGCCTCAGCAGATGGTCGCCGACAACCACTATGTCGCTCCCCCGCCCGTGGTCTGGAACCGCCCCCTTCACTGGATCCAGACCAACGACCTCGGCGGTGGCTACTCCGGCTCCCGCATCCGCTAATAACTGCGTGCCTGACCTGAAGTTTTGGTCGTTTTGCGGAAAATAAAGAGCGCCTCCCTTTCGGGAGGCGCTCTATTTCTCTTGCGGCTTGAGTCTTAGGCCTTCATTTCGACCGGAAAGCCCTTCTCTTGCCAAGCCTTGATGCCGCCGCTGAGCTCCATCGTCTTATAGCCCTTGCGCGCGAGCTCGAGGCAGGCCTTGGGGGCCATGGTGCAGGTCATGTCGCCGCAGTACGCCACGATCATCTTCTCCTTGGGCAGGAGGTTGATCTTGACGGAGAGCTCCATCAAAGGGATGTTGATCGCGCCGGGAATGCGGCTCTCATTGAATTTCTCCATGGCGCGCACGTCGATCAAGCAGAGGCCGGCCGTCATTTTCTTTTCCATCATGCCTTTGAGCGTCGCCGGGGTCATCTCGCAGTTGAGCTTCGCCTGGAAGTACTCAGCGGCCGACATACATTCGTTGTTCTCGCACGCGCCGCCGGTCTTGGGGCTCTTCACCATCGTGGCCATCGTTTTCATGGGGTAATCTCCTTTGTTTTGTGTACGACTGTGTCGTGACTGTAACAAAGGCTTCGTATTCCCCAAATAACGGACTCGTCGCATCCGTGTAGCGGTAATGTGGACGCCCGGTGGAGCGCCTCCTCGCGGAGGCGCTCCGGGCGATCCTTACTTCTCGACCGGGAAGCCATACCCGGTCCATTCCTTGATGCCGCCGTTGAGCTCCATCACCTTGAAGCCCTTTTCCGCGAGCTGCAGCGCCGCGGTCGGAGCCAGCTGGCAGGTCAGGCTGCCGCAGTAGGTCACGATCGTCTTGTCTTTGGGCAAGGTCGACAGCTTTCCGGTCAGGTCCTGCAACGGGATGTTGGTGGCGCCGGGAATATGGCCCTGAGCGAACTGCTCGGCCGTGCGGACATCCACGAGGAAGTAGTCCTGAGACTTCTTGTCCATGCTGCCCTTGAGGCCGTAGGGGCTCAGCTCGAAGGCGAGCTTGGTCTTGAAGTAGTCGACGGAGGACACGGCGTGCGTTTTCGCGGCGGTGTTCTGGGTCATAGGTCTCCTGAGATCCGAAGGATCTCGGTAGGAAGCTATCAAAGGAACCCGGGAGCGGCCCACGGACGCGGCGTCGCCATTTTGTGCGAAAAAAACGAGCGCCCCCCTTTCGGGAGGCGCTCGTTTCGTCCTGCGTCTTAAGTCTTAGGCTTTCTTCTCGACCGGGAAGCCGTACGAGGTCCAGGTGGAGTAGCCGCCGTACATCTCCATGACCTTGAAGCCTTCCTCGGCGAGCTGCAGGGCGGCCTTGGGGGCCAACGCGCAGGTGATCGACGAGCAGTAGGTCACGAGGGTCTTGTCCTTCGGGAGCGTGTTGAACTTGGCCTTGAGATCGGCGAGCGGGATGTTGAGCG
>JAYTIP010000385.1:0-16938 GCA_043731745.1 Elusimicrobiota bacterium
GCGACAATGACGACCTCGGTCGCGCGACCCTACGCCGCGTCGGGCATGCCTCTCCCGCCGAGGCTTATCATTCGCGCGACGCTTCGCGCCGCGCGCTCACGCTGAGACAATCGGGCGGAGACATCGACCTTCGGCGGATCGTAGAGTCCGGACGCGGCTAGAGGTTTTTATACGCCGCGCCGGACTCCCGAGCGAGGTAAAACCGAGCGTACCCGCCGAAGGTCGATGTCTCAGCCCGGCCCGCGTCAGCGGAATCGCGAATTACTTCTTTTTGCCGAAGAGGAAGGAGAGGACGGCGCCGGCGCCGAGCAGGAGGCCGCCGATGATTCCGAGCGCGATCGCGGGACCGCCGCCCAGAACGAGGCCCGCCACGATGAGCGCGACTCCCCCCGCCACGGCGTACTTGCCGTAGGTGCCGTATTTCTCGGTCGGAGCGGCTTCGCCGGAGGTCGAGCCTTCGCCCTTCTTGGGAGTGTAGATCGTGATGCCTTTGACGGGCTGCTTGCCTTCGAAATAATAGTCCGCGCCGGAGCCGTCCGACGGCGGCGGCGCGACGACGGGCGCGGTCTCCTTCTTCGGCGGGACCTTCTCTTCGAGCTTCGGCGGCGGCGATTGGCTCGGGCGGCCGTCGATGACGACGTACTCGACGGGGGCCAAGGTCTGGATGGTGAAGTTCTGGTCGAAGCTCTTGCCGGCGCGGGCCGAGGCGCCCTCGCGGCCGGAGATCGCGGCGGGATCGGCGGCGGCTTCGCTGCGCAACGCCTCAAGAGTCGCGCTCATCGCCGCGGGATCCGCGGCGGCGGGCACGGCGAGCAGAATCAGCAGCAGCGGCGCCTTTGTCATTACGCTCGTATTATACTAGAAGTTAAAGGAGTTTCCGCAGCACTTCTGCGCCGGCCGCTCGCGGCCGGCGGCCCGGATGAGCGCTAAGGAAGAATCTGAGTCGAAGCGCGCACGCCGGCTATCAGCGGCTCGGGGTTGATGCCGAACAGCAGCACGCCCACGACCGCGACGGCCACGCCGCCGTACACATAGGCGCCGACGGGGATCGCGGAGTCGTCGGAGGGTTCCTTGAAGAACATGCGGTGCGCGATCGCGAAATAGTAGTACACGGATACGACGGAGTTGAGCACGCCGACGACCGCGAGCCACCACTGCCCCGCCTGCACGGCCGCGGAGAAGATGTAGAGCTTGCCGATGAAGCCCGCGAGCGGTGGGATGCCGGCGAGCGACAGCAGGCAGAACATCAGGCACAGGGCGAGTCCGAGGCGGCGCTTAGAGAGGCCGTCGAAGGCCGAGAGATCGTAGCTGCCCTTGGCCTGGCCGACGGCCTGCACGACCGCGAAGGCGCCGACGTTCATCGCGACGTAGACGAAGGAGTACAGCATCACGCCCTCGCGTCCGAGCGGGCTGCCCGTGGACAAGCCGATGAGCAGGTAGCCCGCCTGCGCGATCGAGGAGTAGGCGAGCAGGCGCTTCACGTCGGTCTGGAACATCGCGGTGAAGTTGCCGATCGTCATCGTCAGCGCGGCCATGATGCCGATGAGGAGGGTCAGGTCGTAGGCCTGCAGCGGGAAGATGGCCCCGAACACGCGCGCCAGCGCCGCGAAGGTCGCGAGCTTGGGCGCGACCGAGAGGAAGGTCGTCACCGGCGTCGGCGCCCCCTCATAAGCGTCGGGCACCCAGAAGTGCATGGGCGCCAGGGAGGCCTTGAAGCCGAAGCCGAGCAGGAGCAGGACGAGCGCGAGGATCAGCATCGGGCCCGGGGCCGCGGCCGCCGCGGCGAGGTGCGTGGTTCCGGTCGCGCCGAAGTACAGAGAGATGCCGAACACCATGATGGCCGAGGAGAAGGCGCCGAACAAGAAGTACTTCATCGAGCCTTCGTTGGACTTCGGGTTCTTGCGCTCAAAGCCCGCGAGGATGAAGGACGAGATGGACACGAGCTCGAGCGCCACGAAGATCAGCAGCAGGTCGGTGGCCGAGACGAGGTACATGAGGCCCGCCGTCGACAGGAGCATCAGCGCCGAGAAGGTCCCCGCCTGGTTTTCGGGCAGCTCCGCGTAGTCGAGGCCGAGCAGGAGGCACAGCACGCAGGTGAGCAAGGTCGTCAGCTTGAAGAACTGGCTGAACGGGTCGACGCTCCACAGGGAACCCACGCCGTGCGTCGACGCGTCACCCATGGTGAACGCAACCCAGGCCAGCACGCCCGCCGCGGACAGCCAGGCGAGGTGATAGAGCGAGCGCGAGCGCCGGACCGGCGTCAGCAGGTCCACGAACGCTACGACGAGCGCCATCGTGGCGAGGATCGTCTCCGGCAGCAGCAGACGAATATTGTTCATGCTACTTCCCCAGCATGTGCTCGAGCGTCTTGTTCATGAGGTCGAGCGGCCACTTCGGGTACACGCCGAAGAGCACCGTCAGGACGGCGAGCGGCGCGATCGAGACGAGCTCGCGGAAGCTCATGTCCTCGAGGCCGTTCCACTTCTCGTTGAACTTGCCGAGGAACACCTTCTGCATCATGCGCAGGAAGAAGGCCGCGGTCGCGATGATACCCAGGACCGAGATCGCCGCCGCGTACTTCCAGGTCTGGAACGCGCCCAGGAAGCACAGGAACTCGCCGATGAAGCCCGCGAGGCCGGGAAGGCCGAGCGAGGCGAAGCAGGTCAGCGACATCAAAGCCGCGTACACGGGCAGCTTGACCGCCAGGCCGCCGAACGCCGAGATGTCTCTGGTATGCGCGCGGTCGTAGATCACGCCGACCAAAAGGAACAGCGCTCCCGTGATGATGCCGTGCGTCAGCATCTGGAACACCGCGCCGGTGAACCCCGCGGTCGTCATACCGGCGATGCCGAGCAGGCAGTAGCCCATGTGGTTGACCGAGGAGTAGGCCACCATCTTCTTCATGTCGGTCTGCGCCATGGCGCACAGCGCGCCGTAGACGATGTTGATGACCGCAATGACGATCAGGTAGGGCAGGAACCACTGGAAGCCCAGCGGCGCCAAGGTGAACGCGATGCGCAGCAGACCGTACACGCCCATCTTAAGAAGAACGGCGGCCAGGATGACGGAGATGGCGGTCGGGGCCTCGACGTGCGCCAACGGCAGCCAGGTGTGGAACGGGAAGGCGGGAATCTTGATCGCCATGCCGAAGTACAGGCCGAGGAACACGAGAATCTGGAAGTGCCGGTCCCAGGCGCCGGTCATCTTGGCCAGCTCGAGCATGTCGAAGGTGTGCGTCGGCGACGCGAAGTACAGTGCCAAGATCGCCAGGAGCATGAACACCGAGCCCGTCAAGGTGTACAGGAAGAACTTGATGGCCGCGAACTCCTTCTTGGGGCCGCCCCAGACGCCGATGAGGAAGTACATGGGCACGAGGGTGAGCTCCCAGAACACGTAGAAGAGGATCAGGTCGAGCGCGCAGAACACGCCGAGCATGCCGACCTCGAGGACGAGGAACCAGAAGAAGTACTCCTTGACCCGCTTCTCGATGCCGAGCGAGCCGATCAGCGCGATGACGCTCATGAAGGTCGTGAGCAGCACGAGCGGGAAGGACAGGCCGTCGACGCCCATGAAGTACTGGACGCCGAACGACGGGATCCAGGCCCACTTCTCGACGAACTGCATGTCCGCGGTGGCGCGGCTGAAGTTCGGGATCATCGCGAGCGACGCGATCAGGGAGATACCGGCGAAGAGGAAGGCGACGGCCTGGATGACCTTCTCCTTTTCCTTCGGGATGCACAGGATGATCAGCGCTCCGATGAGGGGCGCGAAGGTGACCACTGAGAGCATGTTCATTGAGCTTATCTCCTAATTAGCGCGTCAGAATCAAGGTCGCGGCGAGGCTGAAGGCGATCGCCACGTACATCAGATATTCCTGCACCTGGCCGTCCTTGACGAGGCCGCGCAGGCCCACGCCGAGGTCGAGGCTCAGGCCGCCGAAGCCGTCCACCGTCCGGTCGACGAACAACGCGTCGATCAAATTGCTGATCTCGGACACGATGCGCATGAGCAGTCCCCAGCCGTCGACGAAGACGCGGTCGACGATATTGGCGTCGATCCAGAAGGCGAGCGCCGCCACCTGATCGCAGAAAACGACGAGCAGGTCGAACGCGTCGTCGAGGTACCAGCGCCGGTCGAGCAAGGTGAAGATGGGGGCCATGTTGGACTTGACCGTGTCGGCGAGGGCGTAAGCGGGACCCTTATAGAGGAAAAAGGCAAAGCCGATCGCGCCAGCGACGAGGAACGGCAGCGCCAGCTCCAGCCAATGCGGCAGTTCGTTTTCTTCCCCCTTCTCCTCGTGACGCTCCGTGACGGCATGAGCCTCGGCCGGTGCAGCGTGATCCTCAGCCTTGGCCTCAGCGGGCTTCGCCTCGGTCGGGGCAGAAGTAACGGCGGCGACGGCGCCGGGCATGACCGAGATAGTCGGCTTGGGCAAAAGGCGCATGATGAGACCGTTGCGGTTGAGCACGAAGCCCGACGTAAGGGCCAGGAAGGCGAGCAAGACGAGCGGTCCGGTCATCAGGAAGGGCGACTCGTGCGCGTGGTGATACTTCTCGTGGTCGCGGTCGTCTCCGGTGAAGGTCAAGATGAAGAGACGCGACATGTAGAAGGCGGTCATCAGCGCGGTGCCAAGCATGATCCAGAAGATCGCTTGGTTGGCGTGATAGATATTCGCGAGGATCATATCCTTCGAGTAGTGCCCCGAGGTGAACGGGAGTCCCGCGATCGCCGCGATCGCCGCGGCCATCGTCACGAAGGTCACGGGCATCTTCTTCGACAGGCCGCCCATGAGCCGCATGTCGTTGGTGTGCACCGAGTGGATGACCGAGCCGGCGCCCAAGAACAACAGCGCCTTGAAGAAAGCGTGAGTCGTCAGGTGGAATAGACCCGCGGTGTAGCCGCCGACGCCGAGCGCGCACATCATGAAGCCGAGCTGGGACACCGTCGAGAAGGCCAGCACGCGCTTGATGTCGTAGCTCACCAGCGCCATCGCGGCCGCGAGGAACGCGGTCGCGCAGCCGATCCACGCCGCGGCGTGCATCACATCGGGGGCGGCCAAGAAGCAGAAGTAGGTGCGGGCCACGACGAAGATGCCGGCCGCCACCATGGTGGCGGCGTGGATCAGCGCGGAGCCGGGCGTCGGGCCTTCCATCGCGTCGGGCAGCCAGATGAACAGCGGGAACTGCGCGGACTTGCCCATCGCTCCGAACAGGATGCCGGCCGCGATCGCGCACGCGGCGGTCGCGGGCATGTAGCCCTTATCGTAGAAGTGGTGGATTTGGGTGAGTTGGAAGGAGCCGACCTTGGCGAAGAGGAACAGCAAGGCGAGGTAGAGGCCCGAGTCGCCGAGCTTGGTCGTCATGAACGCCTTCTTCTGAGCTTCGGTCGGACCGTCTTTCTCGAACCAGAAGCCGATCAATAAGTAGGAGGCCAGTCCCATCAGTTCCCAGCTCATGAAGCCGACGAGCAGGTTGCTTGAGACGACGAGGCCGAGCATGGAGGCGGTGAAGAACGACACGAAGGCGAAGTAGCGCTTGAAGCGCGAGTCCTCGTGCATGTAGGCGATCGAGTAGATCTGCACCATGAGGCTTACGAGGGTCACGACGACGAGCAGAATCGCGGCCGGGCCGTCGATGAGCACGCCGACGGGCATGTCGTAGACGAACGCCTTGCCGCCGATCGAGGCCGCGAAGGAGAACCAGGGCCAGTTGTGTTCGTAGGGCAGCGGGATCGTTCCCGAGGCGACGGTCGACAGGATCGACAGCGAAATGCCGAGGCAGATGGCCATCGCGACGATGCCGATCCAGGGTGCTGGCGAATGCGGGTCTTCCTTCGCGCCGAACATCATGATCAGCGAGGCGGCGAAGGGAATCAGCGGAATGAGGTAAGCGTGTTCGATCATCTCATTAGCCCTTGAGGAGGTTGAAGTCTTCGGCGTACACGGTGTCCGTGCCGCGGTAAATCGCGAGAAGCAAGGCGAGGCCGACGACGATCTCAGCCGCCGCCACGGTCATGACGAAGAGCGCCAGCGCCTGGCCGGTCACGCCCTCGGGGTGCAGGAAGCGGTCGAAGGCCGCCAAGTTGATGTTGGCCGCGTTGAACATGAGCTCGATCGACATCAAAATACCGATGATGTTGCGGCGGGTGAGCGCGCCGAAAATGCCGATGAGAAAGAGCAGGCCGGCGAGCGTCATGTAGTGGGCGAGCGTCAGGGGAGCGTTCATCGCGCGTTCTCCGTGCGGGTGAAGAACACGGCCCCGAGCAGGGCCGCGAGCAACACCAGGGAAATCAGTTCGAAGGGCACGAGCCACTGGCCAAGGAACAGCCGTCCGATCTCGTGGGTGCCGGGGCGCGTCGCCGCCGTCGCGACGGTGGCCGAGTGCAGGCGGGCGATCTTGAAGAGGCCGACGCTCGCGACCGCGCAGACGAGCAGCGCGGCCATCCAGCGCTCGTTGACCTGGCGCAGGTGAAGGTCGGAGGCGCGGCCGAGCAGCATGACGACGAACATCACGAGGACCGCGATGCCGCTGACGTAGACCATGATCTGCGCGCCGAACAGGAAGTCCGCGCCGAGAGAGCCGAAGATCCCCGCGACGCCGGCCAGGCACAGTCCGAGGAACAGCGAGGAGTGCACCGCGTTGCGCTGCAGCACGACGCCGAGGGCCGAGAGGACGACCAGGGCGGAGAGCGAGTAAAAGACGATTTGATCGAGCATGTCAGCTTCTCCGGGGCTGGACATCGTGAATGCTGACCTGGCCCTCGGGGTCCTTGAAGTCCTGGGCTTTGCGGTCGAAGTACTTGCCGATGAACGGGAAGTCCTTCTTCCAGCAGCGCACCATTTCGTCGCGCTTGACGAAGATCACCTCGTAGTCGAGGGAGTGCCAGACCGACTTGGGCTTCGTCGGGCAGGCCTCTTCGCAGAGGCGGCAGAAGTTGCACTTGCCGAAGTCGATCGAGTACCACTCGACCTTGGCGATCTTCTTGCCGGTCTCGTTCTTCGCGTTCTCGAGCTGGATACAGTTCGACGGGCACGCCTTCACGCACAGGTTGCACGAGATGCAGACCTGCTGGTCGAAGAGCAAAGCGCCGCGGAACTTCTCGAAGGGAACGAGCTTCTCGTCGGGGTAGTGGATCGTCACCGCCGGCTTGAACATGTACTTAAGCGTGATCCAGTGGCCCTGGACGATGGCCCGGGAGTTGTTGAAGATGTTGGCGAAGTACTTGATCATAAGATCCTCATTTCAGCCAAAACGCGAGATAGAGCCCGGCGATCGCGATGTTCACGAAGCTCCACGGGAGCAGGAACTTCCAAGTGAAGTCCATGAGCTGGTCGACGCGGAAGCGCGGCAAGGTCCAGCGGATCCATAGGAAGACGAACATCATGAGCATCGCCTTGGCGAGCATCCACATCCAGCTCGGCACCAAGGTGAACGGGACGGCGTTAATCGGCGAAGCCCCCCCGCCCAAGAAGAAGGTCGCGAGCAGGAACGAGCCGAGCAGCACGTACGCGTACTCGGCCAGGAAGAAGATGGACCACTTCATGCCCGAGTACTCGGTGTGGAAGCCGCTGACGAGCTCGGACTCGGCCTCGGGGATGTCGAAGGGCGTGCGGTTGGTCTCGGCGACCGACGAGATCAGGAAGATCACGAAGGCCAGCTGGCCGACGACGGGGTAGAAAATGAACCAGCGCGGGATGCCGTGCCAGTACCCCGCCTGCGCGTTGGCGATCACCTGCAGGTCGAGCGAGCCCGCGAACATCAGCACGGGCACCACGGAGAAGCCGCGGGGCAGTTCGTAGCTGACGATCTGCGCCGCACCCCGCAGGCCGCCGAGGAGCGAGTACTTGTTGCCCGACGCCCACCCCGCCATGACGATGCCGATCACCGAAATGCCGGCGAAGGCGAAGATGTAGAGCACGCCGATGTCGAGCTTGGCGGCCGACATCCCGTCGCCGAACATTACGGGCGCGAAGGCGATGATGCAGGGAGCGACCACGAGGCCCGGGGCCATCGCGTGCACCCACTTGTCGGCGGCGGCGGGCGTGATGTCTTCCTTAAGAAGCAGTTTGATGCCGTCGATCGCGGTCTGCGCCCAGCCGTGAAAGTTCCAGCCCTTCGGGCTACCTGCATAGGTCGGGCCGACGCGTGACTGAATGTGGGCAGAGATTTTTCTCTCCCACCAGATCGACCAAAGGCCGTTGATGAGCACCACATGCAGAACGATGAGGACCTTGACCGCGATCCAGGCGAGTTCGACGGCCACGGGCGGCAGGCCCTTAGACGCGGCGAAAGCCATCATCAGTTCGTACGCCTTATCCGCCCACTTGGCGAGCTCTCCGATCACTCCGCCGGTGACGGCGAGGCCGATCAAGATGCCCGCGAGCATCGCGGCGCCGGCCTGATAGCCGCTGCGCGACCAGCGGTTGACGAAGATCGTGGTGGGCCAGGTGGCGAAGCGGTCCTCAAGCAGACGGCCGTTCTTGCGGTTGAGCACGGGCTCCGGCGGGACATATTTGGGAGCCGGGGGTTTCGGGGCGACGGCGGGAGCCGCGGCCGCAGGCGCCGCAACGGCGGCGGGAACGGGAGTCGGCACGGCGGCAGGAGTCGCGGGCTGAGACGCCGCCGCGGGAGCGGCGGCCGCGGGCTTAGGCGCTTCCGGCTTCTTGTCGTCGGGATTAGGTTTGGCGGTCATGTTAGCGGTCCACCTCGCCGAGAACGATGTCGATCGAACCGAGGAGCGCGATCACATCGGAGACCTTCATGCCCACGAGCTTTTCCTGGAGCATCGCCAGGTTGATGAAGGAAGGCGCGTGCACGTGCATGCGGAAAGGCGAGATCCCGCCGTCGGAGGCGAGGTAGATGCCGAGGTCGCCGCGCGAGGCTTCGACATGGGCGTACGCCTCGCCCGCGGCGGGCTTGGGAATCTTAGCGAAGCCCGCGGCCTGGAACGGGCCTTCGGGGAGCTTCGCGATCGCCTGCTCGATGATGCGCACGGACTGGCGCATCTCCGAGACGCGGCAGAAATAGCGGTCCCAGCAGGAACCGTCCTTGCCGACGGGCACATCGAAGTCGTAGTTTTCGTACCCGGAGTACGGCGCGAACTTGCGGACATCGTAATTGACGCCGGAACCGCGCAGGTTCGGTCCGGACAGTGCCCAGCTCTTGGCTTCTTCCGCCGAGACGATGCCCACGCCCTTGGTGCGGGCCATGAAGATCGGGTTGTAGGTAAGAAGCGTGTCGTATTCGTCGAGGCGAGGCTTGAAGTACTCGAGGAATTCCGTCGTGCGCTTGAGCCACTCGGGGCTCGCGTCCACCATCACGCCGCCCAAGCGGATGTAGTTGTAGGTCAGGCGCGCGCCGCACAGCATCTCGAAGAGGTCGAGCACCATCTCGCGCTCGCGGAACGCGTACAGGAACGGGGTGTATGCGCCCAAGTCGATGCCGTAGGTCCCGAAGAACAGAAGGTGCGAGGCGATGCGGTTCATCTCGCACATGATCACGCGCAGGGCGTCGGCGCGGGGCGTCGTCTTGACGCCGGCGAGCTTCTCGGCCGCGAGACAGAACACCAGATTATTGGGCATCGCCGAGACGTAGTCCCAGCGGTCGGTGAGCACGACGCAGTGGTGGTAGTTGCGGACCTCGGAGAGCTTCTCGGTGCCGCGGTGCAGGTAGCCGATGTCGGGCACGGCGTTGACGATCACTTCCCCCTCGATCGTGAGGCCGATGCGCAACACGCCGTGGGTCGACGGGTGCTGGGGGCCGAGGTTGATGAAGAGCTGGTCCGACTTCAGCTTCGCGTTGGTGGACGAGTCGGAGGCGGAGAAGGTGGCGTTACTCATCGAATCGATCCTTGATGTGCACGTAGTCTTTGCGCAGGGGATGACCGACGGTGAAGTCGGGCGTCAAAATCTTGGTCAAGTTCGGGTGCCCTTCGAAGTTGATGCCGAGGAGGTCGAAGGTCTCGCGCTCCTGCCAGTCCGCGCTCTTAAACAGCGGAACGAGGCTCGGCACCGAGGTGCCCTCGCGCGGCTGCTCGAGGCGGACGATCACGCGCAGTTTGCTCTCGACGGAGATGAACGACCAAAGCAGGTCCATCATGGGGCGGTACGGGTAGCCCGTCGCGGCGGCGGACTCGATCTCCGGCGTCGCGCCGTCCGGGAGGAACGGATTGAAGTTTTGCTGGCGGACGAAGCCCTTCATGTCGACGGGCCCGAGGTGATCGGTCGCGGTGAGCATGTCGAGGATGTCGAAGCCCTTTTCCTTAAGATAAGAGGCGAGCGGAACGAGCTGGCTCGCGGCGGAGATCCGGACGGTCAGGTAATCCTTGACCTGGATCGGGGACTTCTCGATCTTGGCGTCGTGCTTCTGAATTAAAGCGAAAAGTTCGTCTTGGGTCATAAGTTAAGCGTTGATGTCCCGGCTTCCCTTTTCCTGCTGGGAGGTCGCGAGACCCTTCTTGAGCGTCATCTTGGCGATCTTCTCCTGCAGCTTCACGACGGCGTACTGCAGGGCCTCGGGGCGCGGCGGGCAGCCGGCGATGTACACGTCGACGGGCACGATGCGGTCCACGCCCTTCACGACGGAGTAGGAGTCGTAGTACGGGCCGCCGCAGTTGGCGCAGGAGCCCATCGAGATCACGAAGCGCGGCTCGGGCATCTGGTGGTAGATCTCAAGGATCGGCTCCGCCATCTTCTTGCAGACGGTGCCGGCGACGATCATGACGTCGGCCTGGCGCGGGCTCGCGCGCGGAATCACGCCCATGCGGTCGAAGTCGAGGCGCGACGCGTAGGAGGCCATCATCTCGATGGCGCAGCACGCGAGGCCGAAGGTCATCGGCCACATCGACTGGCGACGGCCCAGGTCGATGAAATAGTCCGAGGTCGTCAGGAGGAGTTCTCCTCCCGGCAGGCCCTTGGTCAGTCCCGGCAGCTTCTCGAGAATCATGGCCATAGAATTACTCCCAGCTCAGCGCGCCCTTGCGCCAGGCGAACGCGAGGCCCAGCAGGAGGATCGCGACGAAAACGCCCATTTCCACGAGCGCGACGGTGCCGAGTTCCCGCGCGGTCACGGCCCACGGATAGACGTAAAGGACTTCCACGTCGAAGAGCACGAACAAGAGCGCGAACACGTGGAAGCGGATGTTGAGCTTGACCTCGGTTGAGCCGACCGCGGGAATGCCGCACTCGTAGGTGCTTTCCTTGCGCGCATACGGGACGCTGGCGCGCAGGACCTTGGCGGCGCCGAGCGTGACCGCGGCGAAGGCCACGGCGACGATCACGAAGGCGTAGACGACGGCGTAGGCGCTCATCATTTCGCTTTCCTCTGTATAAGAACCTTGAAGACCTCTCCCATCCCGTCGGGGTGGATGAGGGTCTTGAGCTTGGCGCGCTCGCGGTAGGCCGCGGAGTCGTCGCCCGCGGCGGCCTCGATGTAGGACAGCAGGCCGCCGTCGATCAGAAATTTGGACAGGCTCTCGTAAGACTCGAGACCCAGGTCGGCGGCCTCGCCGGCGACGATCAAAGACTCGAAGTCGACGGAGGCGGTCAGGTCGCGGGCGCCGGGCTCGCGCGTGAGCTCGGTCTCGACGGCGTGCTTACGGAACGCGCGCGGCGGATTGGGCGCGCCGGGGGCGAAGCGCTTGCCGTAGTCGATCGAGACGATGAAGCCTTCTTCGACGCGGGACGCGGCGGCGGCGATCCAGGCCTTGGCCTCGAGGCTCACCGCATGGCGCTCGCCTTGGGCGAGCGTTTCCTTAAGAAGCGCGGCATGCGGCGCGAGTTCGGGGCGAGACAGCGGCGCGACGGCCTCGGAGCCGTTTTCATCGACGAAGACTTCCTTGATTTCCCCCCCGGACGACTGGAGGAGGTGCACCGGCAGGGCGTCGAGCAGTTCGTTGGAGTATAAAACGCCGGCGAAAGGCGGAATCTTGCCGATCTCGGTGAACGCGGTCACCGAGACGCCGAAAGCGTTCAGGCGGCGCGTCGCGGTGGTCAGGTCCTTGCGGCCGCGCTCCACTAGAATGAAGGACACCCGGGCCGCGAGGCCCGGGTGTTTCTCCCGCAGACGGCGCGCCACCTGACAGGCCAAAGTCCCGTCTCCGCAACCGGCTTCGACGAGGAACAAGGGGCCATCGGCCCTGATCGTCGAAACGCGTTCCAGCAGGCTCGCGAGGCGGTCGGCCAGGACTGCGCCGAACGCGGCGTGGAGCTCCGGCGCGGTGTAGAAATCCGCGGTTTTCTCGCGAATGGAGTAATAGCCCCGTTCAGGGTCGTAGAGCGCGGACTCCATGAAGTCCCGGAACGAGCGCATCGCCGGTCCTTTAGGCGAGGTCTTCGGCGCCGAGCGTCTTCTTCTTGCCTTCGGCCTGAACCTTCTGGATGGAGGCCTTGACGGTCGCTTCGATCTTGCCCGAGAGGGCGTCGAGGTAATCGCCGCCGGTGCGAAGACCGGCTTCCTTCACGAGCTTTTTGATCTTGCTGGCAACGACGAGGGCTTCGGGCATTCGGTGTTCCTCCGATGAATCGTCTGCTGTCACAGTAAAGACAACGAATTTAAACAGTAATGAGACGCCCGAACATTGACTTAGATCAATGTTCGGGCGAGTCCACCAGTCTTCCAAATCTTGGCGCCGGGAAGGATCGAACTTCCGACATGGCGCTTATGAAACGCCCGCTCTACCACTGAGCTACGGCGCCGGAATTCGGAGATCATATCACAAACGACGCGCGCGCGCCAACACTTGCGCCAGTTTCACGGTGTCAGGCCTCCCGTTGTTGCAGTATTCAAATGGAATCTCCCCCATGAATACTGCAACAACGGGAGGCCTGACACCTTCTTCATCAAATTGTGTAGTATTGAA
This sequence comes from Elusimicrobiota bacterium, assembly GCA_043731745.1. Taxonomy (GTDB): domain Bacteria; phylum Elusimicrobiota; class Elusimicrobia; order UBA1565; family UBA9628; genus GWA2-66-18. Next base: position 12,859 of record JAYTIP010000385.1, read on the forward strand.
GTCATGGCCAAGAAGAACACTCCCTCGAAAAAGATTTCCGTTATCATCGCTGACGACCAGACTTTGTTCCGTGAAGGTATCAAGGATCTCCTCGAGAACGAGAAGAACATCACGGTCATCGCCGAGGCGGCCGACGGTCGCGAGGCGCTGCGCCTCGTCAAGAAACTTAAGCCGAACGTGATCCTTCTCGACATCAAGCTCCCTCACATGGATGGCATCGAAGCCACGCGCCAGATCCACAAGGACTGCCCGACGACGAACGTGCTCATTCTCTCTTCCTATGAGGACGAGGCTCATGTGATGGAAGCCATCCAGGCCGGCGCCAACGGCTACCTCTCCAAAATGCTTCCCGCGGCCGAACTCGTCAACGCGCTCAAAACCTTCGCGAATCAGGGCGTGATGATCCCCCAGCCGGTCATGAGCAAACTCATCGACGGCCTGCGCCAGATGGGCTCGGCCAATTCCGAGGCCTCCCTCGTCGCGCTGACCAAGACCGAGATCAAGGTTCTCTCGAACCTCGGCCAGGGCCAGTCCAACAAGGAGATCGCGGCGTCCTTGACCTGCAGCGTCAAAACCGTCAAGAACCATCTCAACAGCATGTTCCAGAAGCTCAGCGTGTCCAACCGCACCGAAGCGGTGGTCAAGGGCATCGACATGGGTCTCATTTCCGCCGAAAAAGCCGACTAACGCTAAAAGTTAAAGGAGTTTCCTCCGAACTTTTGCGCCGGGCGCTTGCGCCCGGCGTCTTCTTTTCCCCCCTTCCTCTTAATAAGTGCGGCATTGACAGCCCTCCCCCCCGGGGTTATCCTGAGAGGCGATGGCCTCCCGGAGCATGAAGGCGATGCTCGTGGTCGGCCTTGCCGCGTCTGTGTTCTCGACGACCGCGGCGGGGCAGGCGACGAAACTCGACGCGCGTCTGCGTTCGCGACGCGGCGCCGGCGCCTCCGGCGGCTACTCTCCCATGGGCGCGGGCGGCGGCGGCGTAACCGGTCCGCGCCGCGGCGTCTTGATACGAGTCGCACCCGGGACGCCTTTGGCGGCGCTGCGCGCGGCCTTTCCCAACGCCGAGTTCGGCAGCCAATCGGGAGACATCGTCACCGCCCGCGCCGACGACGCCGCGCTCGACGCGCTCGCCCTCGACGGGCGCGTTCAATCGGTCGAGCACGAGGTCATCGCCCACCCGTTCATGGATGTCGTGCGCTCGAGTTCGAGCAGCGGCGGCAACGCGCTCGGCACTATTTACGGCACGGCGGCCACCGACCTGAACAACGCCACCGGCGCCGGCATCGTCGTCGGCGTCGTCGATACCGGCCTCGACTGGACGCACAAGGACTTCATCAACGACGGCCCCAACACCTCCCGCATCCTCAATCTGTGGGACCAGACGATCAGCTCGCATGTCGGCGGCCCCTTCCCCGCGGGCTATGCCTACGGCTCCGAATACACCAACGCGCAGCTGACCGCGAAACTGCAAGGCGGCGTCAACATCGTCAACGCCAAGGACACCAACGGCCACGGGACCCATGTGACGGGCATCGCGGCCGGAGACGGCACGGACTTCGGCGGCGGAATCCCCACGGGCACCTTCAAAGGCATGGCGCCCTCGGCGGACATCATCTTCGTGCGCACGACCTTCGCCATGACCGACATCATCGACGGGGTCAATTTCATCGTCGCGCGCGCGGCGGCGGCGGGCAAGCGCGCGGTCATCAATCTGAGCCTGGGCTCTCAATCGGGACCGCACGACGGCACCTCGACCTTCGAGACGGCTCTGGGCGCCGTCGCCGCGAGCACGCCCGTCGTCGTCGCGATGGGCAACGACAGCGGCGCGGGCGCGCACGCGGGTGTGGACATCGGCGCGGGCGGCTCGGCGGGAGTTGTCGTGACTCGCACCGCCGTCACGACCGATTGCGACCTCGAGTTCTGGTTTCCCGGGACGGACGCCTACACGGCCGTCGTGACCTTGACGGGCGTCGGCGGCAATGTGACCGCGACCGCCAACACGAACGCCTCCAGCACCTTGGGCGGCCACACCGTGCAGATCTTCAACGGCGCCAACCCCGCGCATCCGCTCGGACACAAGCAGATCTACGTCTACGTGAACAAAGCCGGCGGCATCACGGCCACCGATGTTACGGTCACTTTGACGCGCACTTTGAGCGGCGGCAGCGGCCACGTCGACGGCTTCGCCGACCCCAGCGGCGAGTTCTGGGGCTTCGCGTCCTACAACGACAACATCATGACCTACGGCGAACCGGCCTCGACGCCGAACGTCTTCGCGATCGGCTCCTTCGCGTCGAAGAAGTTCTGGACCGCGATCGACGGGTTCACCTACAGCTTCGGCACGCAGTCGACCTTGGGTGCGCTCTCTCATTTCAGCTCTCAAGGCCCGACGCGCGACGGACGGCAGATTCCGGAGGTCAGCGCTCCGGGCGACGTGATCGCGTCGGCGCTGTCGGCCACCTCGAGCCCCGCTCCGGCCAACAGCCTCATCTTGGCGGACAACAAACACCGCATACTGCGCGGCACGAGCATGGCCACGCCGGTCGTGACGGGCATCATCGCCGCCCGCATGCAGTGGAACCCCGGCGTCACGGTCGCGGGCCTTCACTCCATTCTGCGCGCGCAGGCGCGGACCGACAGCGCGACGGGCGCGGTGCCCAATTATGCCTGGGGCTACGGCAAGGTCGCCTCGAGCCCGCAACCGACGGGCGCACCAATCGGCCTGACGGCCACGACGATGGGTCCGAGCTCGGTGACCTGGAATTGGAGCACGGTCATCGGAGCCGACAGCTACTCGCTTTACTACGCGACGAACAGCGCCGTGCGCGTGACCACGATCGCCGCGCCCCCCTTCATTCAGACCGGGCTGGCGGCGAATACAACGACCGGCATCATCGTCAAAGGCTCGGGCGCGGGGGTGGACGGCCCCGGCTCGGGCATCAGCACCTCGACCTTGGCCGCGCCGCCGACGGCCCTGCCGACCGCGACGCCCCATGTGACCAGCGCGACGGTCTCGTGGACGCCCTGCCCCGCGGCACCCGCAACGCTTTCCTGCTGGGGCTACTCCCTCGTCGCGTCGACCGCGGCGAATCTGAGCGGCACGCGCTTCTCCGTGATCAGCCTCAACCGCGCGGATTCCTTCCTTCAGATTCCGGGCCTGCAGCCGCTGACGACCTACTACTTCCAGCAGGCGACCTTGAACTTCTTCGGGGCGGAGACGACGACGGGCCCGGTCAAGACGACGACTTTAACCAATCTCGTCGCGCCCGTCTCTCCGTCCTTTAGCGGAGCGACGGCGACCTCGATCCGGTTCGACTGGAGCCCCAGCAGCAACGCCCCGGACATTTTCTACCAAGCCGACGCCTCCACCTCGCCCGTCTTCAGCGGGACGATCGTGTCCAGCGCGACGAAGAACTACTTCGCCATCCTTTCGACCTTGGCGGTGAACACCAGCTACTACTTCCGCGTGGCGGCGGTCGGCGGACCGTACCTGGTACCGGGCACGCCGGTCTCGACCTTGGCTCAGGCCCCGGGCGTCTCGACGGCGCCGTTCTCGGGCGTCACGCAGACCGGGTTCACTTTGGCCTGGTCCTCCGGCGGCAACGCGGGCAACACTTTGTATCAGGCGGAGCTCTCGGTGTCGCCCAGTTTCTCCCCCTTGGCGGCATCCTCGAGCACGCGCAATCAGGCCGCTGTCTTCACCGGCCTGACGCCCAACACTTTGTACTACGCGCGCGCGCTGGCGATCTCGCAGGGCGGAGTCACGAGCGGCTACACGGTTTTCGGCTCGACGCCCACCTTCGCGCTCAACCCGACTTTGCCGCCCCAGCCCTTCTCCGCGCAGGCCCCGGACGGCTTCATTTTTTCCTTTAACGGCGGCGGCAACCCCGCAGGCACGGTCTACCAGGTGCGCATTTCGACGGACCCCGCCTTCGGCGGATTTTCCGGCACCGTCAATACCACGGGCGGCTCGGCGAGCTTCTCCGGCCTCGACTCGAACCGGCTGTACTACGCGCAAGTCGCGGCGCTTAATATCTCGGGTGCCCCGACCGCGTTCACGGGCGCCGTTTCAACGGC
>JAYTIP010000386.1:0-1783 GCA_043731745.1 Elusimicrobiota bacterium
CGGAAGGAGTCAAGCCGTGACGGTCGCCTGAGAGGCGCTGTAGGCGGTGCGTCGTCTCGTGGACGACGAGCGGCGCGATCTCGAGCGCGAAGTCGGACAGCATGGCCGGATCGGCGAGCATCTCGCCGGCCGACTTGCCGCGCGCGCGGAGGAACAGGCCGAGGTAGTCGGCCGAGACGACGAGGCGGTCGCGCTTGTTCTCGTAGCCGCCGAGCGCGGTCTCGAGGTGATCGATGACGAGGTTCTGAAGAGCCTTTTCCAATACGGCTTCGGCGGGCGTTCCGGCCGCCCACAGCTTGATCGCGTCGGGCAGACGGCGAGCGATCGCGCGCACGTCGCGCTTGCGGATCTTGACCGGCGGGGGAGCCGCCATCGACTCGGGCGAAAGCTTTTCGAGCTTCGCCGAGGCCGCGTCGACGTCGCCCGAATAAGCGATCTTCGAGAGCTTCCCCTGCAGGACTTCGTCCTCGACGGAGCGAGCCGAGGCGCGGGCGCGACGCAGGTCCTTCGCCAAGGCGGCATGCCGCTCGAGCAGGCGGTCCATCTTGTAGTCCTCGGTCGCGGACATGTAGGGACCGGCGCGGCGGGCGAACTCCACGAGCTTGCGCCGGTACGCCTCGCCGTCGAGCGCGAGGTTCGGTCCGCTGAGCACATGCTCGCGCAGAGCGGAGATCACGGCGTTGGCGCGCTCCTCGAGGTTCAGGCCCTCCCAGATATCCTCGCTCGCCCCGGCCTCAGCGAGCCAACCGCGCAGCTCGGCGTCGAGCGTGCGCCACTCCGCCAGCGCCCGTATCACCATTCGCCGGTCGGCCGGGCTCAGCTTGGCCGCCTCGTAGACGCCGCGCAGGTCCGCCGGATGTTCGAACGAGGGTTCCATGTCGCGCGCGATCAGCGCGCGGCGTAGGTTGGCGGGGTCCTCGTACTGCGTGGGCAAGGCCTTGAGCTCGAGAATCTCGTGCGCGCGTTGAAATTCCACGAGAAGCATCGCGGGGTTCGCCTCGCGCAGGCGCGCCTGGGCGGCGTCGTCGGCCAGGAACGCCGAAGCCGCGGCCGGCTTGTACGCCGTGAGGCCCGCCTGGTAGGAGGAGAGCCGCGCCGGGATGGCGACGACACCCGCGGCCGCGCCGAGGGCGAAGAAAAGGGAGACCACCGCCGCGAGGGGGGCTCGCAGAAGCTTCATGATGAGAGTGTGAAGCGCGGGGGGACCTCGTCCCAGGGTCTTTGGACCTCGTGTTCTAGGACCGGGCCTATATTTTTACTGCCACTTTGGCAGGTAGAAAGGAACTTTTTTCAATCTCAATCGTCCCCGGTCGTTCTTGCTAGAATTTCGCGGTCATGACCAAGCCCGTCCACCCGACCTTCTGGCCCAAGCTGCTCGAGTCGCGCGAGGAAGCGCCCGGGGCGCGCACCTTTGCGTTCGCCTCGCCCGAAGGATTTCATTTCATTCCAGGCCAGTTCTTGATGTTCCACTTCGCGGACGATCCCAAGACCTGGCGGGCGTACTCAGTGTGCTCCGACCCGCTCGACGCCGGCTCGTATTTCGAGATCACGGTGGCGATGGTGGGGGCGTTCTCCGAACGCCTTGGGGCGCTCAAGCCTGGATTAGAGGGGGGCCTCGTGGTGCGAGGGCCTTTCGGTAAATGGATATATGACGGATCGGCGGAGCACGCGGTGCTCGTCTCGGGCGGCAGCGGTCTGACGCCTTTTCGCGCGATGTGCCTGCTGAAGGCCGGCGACAAGCTCGCGAGCCGCATTACCGTCTGCTACTCGGCCAAGACCCAGG
>JAYTIP010000387.1:0-6372 GCA_043731745.1 Elusimicrobiota bacterium
GTCAGACCCCTAAAGGGGTCTGACCCCTCACTGCGTCCTCGGGCCCAACCTTCGCAGGGCCGCTTGCCGACGGGGAATTGGGCCCTTGGGCCCGCCCCGCTTCGCGGGGCGATTGATAATATCCGGCCATGAAACGAATTCTCGCGGCCTCCGTCTCGCTTTCGCTGATCCTCGTGTCGGCGCCGCTCCCGGCCTGGTCCCAGGTCGCGGCTTCGATCAACGGCGCCGCCGCGGGCGCTTCGGGTTCGGCGGCCGCCGCCGGCGCGATCTCGGCCGTTCCGACGCTCTCGCTTCCCGCCTTGTCGCTCGCCGCACCTTCACTGAACGGCGTTCTGTCCGCGCCGATGTCGTTTACGCCCACGCCGAAGATGACGGAGCCCGTGTCCGCCGCGGCGCTTCCCGTCGAGACGCAGTTGGCCCGCGCGATCGCCGCGCCCCTCGCCGCCGAGTCGTCCTTGCCGATGTCGCCCGCCGCCTCGAAAGCGGAGCGTCCGAGCGGCCCCGTGAAGGCCGACGCGCGCAGCCTCGCGGCCGCCCGCGTCGAAGTCGGTCAGGCTGCCGGTGCGATCGAGAAGGGGTCCGTCTCTTCATCGCGCTCCGCCGCCGCGCGCATGATGGACCGCCTGCTCGGGCTCGAAGAGTCGGGCGATCGCGAGCCGGTGGTCGAGGGCCTGCCGCCGGCCGGTATTCTGAACGCGAACTCCGGCTTGACCCCGTCCGGCGCCGCCGAGACCTCCAATTTCCGTTCCGAAGTTCCGTCGCCCAAGGGCAATGGACCCAATAACAACGGCCCGCGCTACTCGAAAGCGGGCGGGCTCGTCAAAGGCCTCCTGACCTTCGTCGCCGGCGCGGGCGTCGCGGTCGGCGTGCAGATCGCGGCGGTGGCACTCTTGCCCGCCGTGTTCGGCGTCGTGCCCGTCGCGGCCGTCTGGGCCGTGAGCTCGGGCGTGCTCCTGTTCCCGCTCGCGTTGTACGCGCGCTACCGTCTGGCCAAGCGCGACTCGCCGCGCCTGAACAAGGTCAAAACGATTCTCGACTTCGCGCTCGGCGCCTTCGCGGGTGCGGTGTTCGTCGCCGTGCCGAGCCTGGGCGTCGTGCTCACCAGCGCCGGCATCATGACCGCGGCGCTGCCGTTGGCCGCCGTCGCCGGCGGACGCTGGCTGGGCAGCTCGTCGCTCGTCGACTCGGTTCTGACCTGGGCCGTGCTCGGCATCACGCCCGGCCTCATCGGCGTGGCCTCCGCCGCGGGCCTCATCGGTTTGTCGCCCATCATCGGCCTCATGGCCTTGCCCGCGATGACGACGATCGCCTTCTTCTTGGGCCGCCTGATCAACTCGGCCGAGACCGGCGCGCCGTTCGCCGTGCCCGGCTCGATGCAGAAGATTCGCTTCCCGTCCTTCCAGTGGGTCATGATCGGCGTCGTGTTCGGCCTGCTCACCGGCTTCTCCGCGGTGCACACGAACATCGCCTTCCTCGCTTGGAACTTCCTCGGCAACCGCGAGATGAAGTGGGACAAGAACCTGCCCGTCCTCAAGAGAATCATGGGCCTGGTGTTGTCCTTCGACGCGCTCTACCTGGGCCTCCTCGTCTTCACGGCCGCCACCGCCTTCACGAGCCCGCTGACCTTCTTGGTCATCGCGTTCTCCGGCGAGCGCGCCGCGGTCTGGACCGAGCGCCTGCTCGCGAAGGTCCTACCCAAGGCCGGCGCCGCGCCGTCCACCAAGGCCGCACCCGTCGCCGATCCCGACAAGCTGGCCGATGACGCTCCGAAGTGGCCTGCGTTCCACTATTGGGCGAAGACCTTCCTGATGCTGGGCTCGATGGCCGCCACCGGCGTCCTCCTGTCCACCTTCGTCTTCGGCATCACGAGCCTGCTCACCAACACCGCCATCGCCGCGGTGCTCGCCTTCGTTCCGTTCTTCTTCGCGAAGAACCTAATCAAGCTCATGATGAAGGCCAAGCCGACCACCAAGGAGCAGGACCCCGAGTTCTTCTCCATCATGGAAGGCCTGCGCGACAAGATCAACGCCGGCCGCCGCGCCGCGGGCAAGAAGGAAATCCCGATGCCCGAGATGGTCATCGACCCGATGGAAGCCCCCAACGCCTACGCGACCGGCCGCAGCCCGATGTCCGCGATGGTCGGCGTGACGCGCGGTATTAAGGCGATGACGCTCGATCCCGAGACCGTTCGCGACGGCGTCGTGCGCCTCATCGCCGCCACCGACGCGGGCACCAAGGAGTTCAAGGTGTTCCGCCGCGCGATCGCGGGCTCGATCACCGGCGTGCCGGCCGACGCGGCGCCCGCGCAGGTCGCGGCCGCGGTGCTCAAGGCCGACCGCTCCGAGCTCAAGGCTTTGGGCGTGCGTATGCTGCGCGGCGTCTTGAGCCACGAGTTCTCGCACGTGATGGACCGCCACATGCTGTCGGGCTCCATCGGCGGCGCGATGGCCTCCGGCGTGGCGTTCGCGTCCTACGGCGTGATGTGGGCCGTCGGTCACGCGCAGGTCATGGTCAAGAAGGCTTTCGGCTGGCGCCCCAAGCAGGCGCCGACCGACGCATCTCAAGACCGCCGCCCGGAGGGCGGCGGTGTGAAGCCGGAAGCGCTCGACCCGATCTCGACGGGCATCGTCATCAAGTCCTTGCCCGCCTTGCTGCGCCTGTTCGCGGCGCTGTGGGCGCCCGTCGTTCTTCAGATCCTTCAGATGGCCGCCTCGCGCAACAACGAAGGCATGGCGGACGAGGACGGCGCGCTGCTCTCCGAGGACCCCGAGTCCTTGGCGTTGGCGCTCGGCCTGCTCACGACTTGGCGCCCGCCCGCCGGCTTCATGCTGCCGGGGGCCACGATCCCGCGCGCGGCCTCGATGCAGCACGTGATGATCGTCAACCCGCTCGAGCAGCTCGAGAACGCGGGCGCTTTGCCCAAGACCGACGCCTCCGGCGGCCCGACGCGCGCCGACGACCTGATCTTCGAGCTGTTCATCACGCACCCCAACACCGGCGTGCGCATTCGCAAACTTCACGACATGTCGGAAGCGATCAAGGGCGTTAAGCCCTCGAAGCCGCGACCGCCGGAAGACGGAGGAGGAGGGCCCCCACGGGTTTCCTTCGTTCCTCACGCCGGGCCCGCCTCCGAGACTCTCGGGGGCGGTCTTCTTCAGAGAGCATGGGCGAAGCTGAAGGCTTCCCTGCGCGTGCTCCCTGATGAGGGCCGCAACCGCCAGTTCTGGATCTACACCATCGGCCAGGCGCTTCTGACGCTCGGCGCCAACTTCCATTACACGGCGCTGCCCCAATTGGTCGCGCCGACGAAGGCGGACTCCGCCAAACTCGGCTACAACCGAGCGATCAACTGGGGCGCGCAGGCCGCCGCCGCCCTCGTCACCGGACCGTTCGTCGATCGGACCTCGACGCAGAAGGTGATGGTCTGGACGAACGTCGCGCGCTCGCTCATGATGCTGCTCGTCCCGATTCTTTTCTTCCAAGGCTACCTGGGCTTCGCCGCGTTCGCCGGCCTGGTGGCGGTCGCGGGCTTCTTTCAGATGGCGGGCATGACCGCGGGCTCGGTGGCCTTCAACCGCATTTTGGCCGACGATGTCGAGTACTACAACCGGGCCAACGCGGTGTCGACCGTGGTCATGAATGTGGTCGGCGTCGTGGGTCCGCTCCTCGCGGGCGCCTTCATCGCGGCGGTCAGCGCCCACTTCGGCCTGCTCAGCGGCAACGCCATGGCTTACGCGGTTTACGCGGTCATTTTGCTCGCGGCCGCGGTGGGCTTTGGAATATTCCTCCAGCTGCCGCGCGACGAGATGATGTCGGCGCGCCGCGACTTGTCCGAGAAGCTCAAGCGCGACGGCGTCGGCGGCGCGACCTACCGCGGCGTCGCCGCCGGTCAGGAGAACGGCCGCCGGGTCATTCTCGTCGAGGTGGACGGCGATCCGGCGCTGGTCAGCGGCCTGCCCGCCGAATACGACGGCTTCCCGGTGAAGGCCGTGGCGCGCCGGCGCGTCTTCAACGAGGTCGTCGAGGGCTTCAAGACGATCTTCGCCGACCGCTTCCTGCGCCTGTACCTGCTCTCGACGACGCTCTCGGTGATGTCGGGCGACGCCCTGATCTTCGCGGCCCTGCCGCGCTACATCGCCGACATCCTGCACTCCGGCGCGGGCTCCTTCGGTCTGTTCCTCGCCGCGGCCTCGCTGGGCTCCGGCGTCGGCTCGGGCTTGATGGCCTTCGCGCGCGACCCCGAGCAGATGGCGCTGGCGCCGTCCGCGCGCGTGTTCCGTTCCGAGCTCGCGGCGCGCGAGGGTTCCTTAGATGAGAAGACCTTGGATCAAGCCTCGGCCGCGTTGCGCGGCGTCGTGCCGGTCGTTCTCGCGCGCTATAAAGCCGAGTGGGCCAAGGGGGGAGCCGCGATCGAGCCCGGCGCCTTCGGCGCGGATTTAATCAACGAAGCCGCGAAGTCGGTGGGAGCGGCGCTCAATCGCTCCGAAGCCGACGCGCTCGCCTTGCTCGAGGCGACCTCCGCCGCGTCCGATCTGCGCGCCTGGGCGAACCTGCGCGGCGCGAAGCTCCTTGCTTCCGTTTATAAAGAAGCGTCCACGGGCATGGATCGTCTTCAAAAGCAAGGCCGGTGGACTTCCTGGCTGCACGGCCTGTCGTGGCTCGCCTACGCGGCGCTGTTCTTCTCCGGCAACCTGCACCTGGCCGCGGCCTTGATGCTGCTCTCCGCGATCCTCGGCGCGCCCGCGTCGGTCGCCTGGACGAGCCTCACCACGCGCGTCGTCGCCGGCAACTACAACGATAGCCAGGGCAAGGTGTACTCGGCGATGTTCTTCTACCAGCTCCTCTTCGCGGTCGCCGGCGTGCTGTTCTACGGCTGGCTGATGGCGTCGCTGGCGACGATGACCGTGCTCTGGATCGCGGGCGGCGTGATGCTCCTCTGCGCGGTGATCGACTTCGTGTCGCCCTCGTTGATCTTCCCGATCAACCGCAAGAAATAAACGAACTCTCCCCGGGGAGAGTTCGGAATGACCGAAATTCGCGTCATTTTTTCACTCGTGCCGCTGAAAGGCCCCACACCCGCTAGGCCCTACGGACGGACCTAGACCCATCCGCGAAGTCCTATGGGGTCCCACATGTTGGGACCAATGCCAGGGCCTACTTGGGACCTATGACCCGACCTTGAAAGCGAATCGGGCGTTATAATCGAATCAGACGCAACCAAGGAGACTCACGGATGAAGCGCTTTCGCTCACTGATCGCCCTCTCGCTCTCGCTGGCCCTCGTGGTCCTGTCTCCCGGCACGGGCGCCTACAACGCCGCCGCGCAGACGATGAACGCCGCGACGAGCGGTTCTGCCGCCTCCGGAGTTTCCGGCGCGGTCGGCGCGAACCTCGGCCTCAACTCTGGCGTCAACGCGATCCCCGCGCTTACCGCCACCTCGCTCTCGCTCACCCCGGCGCTCGCCGCTCCCTCCATCGCCCCGTCCATTCTGCAGTCCGCCGTGATTCCCGCCGCGTCCGTCGCGTCGCCCGTCGCGGCCCAGACCGTCGTCGCGCCGCTCACGCCCGCCGCGCTGAAGGCTTCCGTGCCCGCGGCGTCCAAGCCCGCGAACATCGCCGCGCAAGCCGTCACCGCAGCGAAGTCGGTGGTGACCGCTCTCAAAACCTCTCTCTCCGCTCCATCCTCGACCGAGAAGCCCGCGGAACAGCAGGCCGCCGAAGCGCGCAAGCAGTTCGACGGCGAGTCCCTCAAAACCGATCTCTCCGCTCCCGCCGTGTCCGGTGAAAACGGCAAGACCGTCGTCTCCGCGCTGAAGGCCGCCAAGAAGAACATGCCCGGCGAAGGCGTGGACGAAAACGGCAACCCGAAGGGTAAGGACGGCGCCATCGACGATCTCGGCAACCCGACGCGCGACGGCGGCAAGGGCGGACCGGACGACCACAGCGACCCCGACCAGCACGACCGCGGCGGCAACGGCCTGTTCGGCCTCTTCGGCATCGGCCTGCTCGGCGGCGGCGTGGCGGGCCTCTCGGCCCTCACCTTCGGCACCGTCGCGATGTTCCCGATGATCATTTTGTCGCTCGTGCTCCACGAGATCGGACATGCCCGCATGGCCGACAAGCTCGGCGATCCGACGGCGCGCCTGATGAACCGCGGGTCCCTCAATCCTCGTCATTGGATGACCCACATCGACCCGATGTGGACCTTGCTCATTCCCGCCGCGACCTTCTTCCTGACCGGCATGATCTTCGGCGGCGCGCGACCTGTACCCGTCGAAACGCGGTACTTTAAAAACCCCGTCAAGGACATGGCGCTCGTCGCCTTGGCCGGCCCCGCCGTCAACTTCGGCTTGGCCGCCGCCGGCGCGCTCGC
>JAYTIP010000388.1:0-3324 GCA_043731745.1 Elusimicrobiota bacterium
TCGAGCGCGCCCTTGCCGGCGATGACGAGGTTGAGGAACTCCCACGACGCCCCGGGGCGGCCGGTGACCTGAGCCGCCTCGTACGCCGCGCCGGCGAGAGACCCCTTGAGGTAGGGAGAGCCGTCGCCTTTGAAGCCGGTACGAGCCCACTGACGACCGCCTTCAAAGGAGCCCATCACGCCCGGATGCAAGGTGCCCGCGCCCCCCGCCTTGACCGCGTCGAGCCCGATCAGCTCGATGCCGCGCAGGACCTCCACGGCCACGGCCGCGATCTCCGCGCCGTACTTCGTCGAGATGAAGCCTTCGTTCTGGAGCCAGTGAACATACTCGTGCGCGAACAGCGGCCGGAAATTCGACGAGAGGTCCTTGAGCTTGCGCCAGTCGGGCTTGACCATCAGGCGAATGCCGAAATCGGAGCGGAAATGCCCGTCGGGAATGCCCACATTGTCCGGGTGATCCTTGTAGGTGCTCGCGGAATGCCAGTAGAGCTGATAACCGTTGGTGCGCTTGAGCACGTCGGCCGCGTACGCGGGATCGACCTTGCGCCCGAGCTTGGCGGCGACCAGCGGGAACTCTTCGGCGACGAGCCCCGGGATCGTCTCTTCGATCACCAGACGCTCGTCGAGCGGCGGCGCACCGGCGCCCAAGCCCGAGGCGACGACGCGGTCCCACGAGGTCAGGCGCGCGGCGACTCCCGCGCGCCCGTAGACGACCGAGCGCAGCAGCGGGACCTTTGCGGCGAACTTGGCAACGCTCCCCCGCAGCGCGGCCGCGGCGCCGGGCGCGGCGTTGGGGTTCCACTCGGCGAGGCCCGCCTTCGAGACGACGAAGAAGCGGCCCTTTTGGCCGGAGGCGGCCTCGATTTCCTCGGCGGTCGGGTACGCCCCCTCGCCGGAACGCGGCGCGAGCAGCCAACGGCCCTCAGGCGTTTGGATCAGCAGGCGCGATTCCCCGCGCTCGGCGAGGCCGCGAAGGCTTTCCGGGGTCGCGACGAGATCGAGCGGACGGGTCGCCGGAGCGACGAGCGGGATCTTGGCCGAATGAACCAAGGTCAGATGCGCCTTGGTCACGGGCTTGGAATCGTTGGACGCAGCGGACACCGAGCCGTCGGACAAAGAGGATGGGGCGTCGAGCTGAGCGCGGGCGTTGAAGTCCTTCTCGACGGCGGCCGAGGAATCGGCTTCGCCGAGTTTCGATATCCCGGGCGCCGACAAGGTCTTGATCACGAGCGGGCGGCCTTCCGCCTTGGCCTCGGCCGGCACGGGCTGGGCGAGCGCCACGGGCAGGGGTGCTAGCGCGATGGTGGGCACGAGCGCCGAAGGCGCGAGGGCCGGGGCGGGCGCGGCCAAGGGCAAGGAGGAGACGAGAGAGTTGGGCGAGAGCTGGAGCGGCACGGCCCCCAAGCCCGCGGTGGGCGTCACGCCGAGCGAGCCCAGTTCCGGAACCACTTCCACACGCACGGTCGCGGCCGTCGCGTGGGCGGCGGCGAGTAGGGCGAGCAGGGCGGCGAGGGGTCGGCGGTCCATCCTTATAATGGAGCATAACAGCCCTCCCTTCGCCGCGCCAGGGGGTCAAAAGGCCCGATTGCGGGTGGGCCCAGGAAGAGCCTATACTCTACCCAGGTGAAAAGAGCACGAGTTCTGATCGTCGACGATGACCGCCCGAGTTGCGAGATCTACCAGCGCTTGTTGGCCGCGCGGGGACACGACAGCGAGGCCGTCGAAAACGCGGAGGACGCGGCCACGCGCCTGAGCGAAGGCGTCTTCGACCTCGTTCTCCTCGATCATGTACTGCCCGGCGCGACGGGCATGCAGTCGTTGGGCCGTCTGCGAAAGCTGACGCGGGCCCCGATATACCTCACGAGCGGTTACACCGGCGAGGAAACGCGAACGGATGCGGAGCTTCTCGGCGCCGCGGGCTTTCTACCCAAGCCGCTCGAATTCGCGGCGGTCGACGCCCTCATCGCCGCTTTGCCGGAGCGCGCGCCATGAAGCTCCCCCCCGCGTCCGACCTCAAGCGCGAGGCGCTGGCCGGTCTGACCACCTTTTTCACCATGGCCTACATCGTGGTGGTCAATCCCGCGATCCTCTCGACCTCGGGCACCGGCATGCCGTTTGCCGGCGTCATGACGGCGACCGTTCTATTGTCCTTGGTGATGACCGCGCTCATGGGCGCCTACGCTCGGCTGCCCTTCGCCGTCGCCCCGGGCATGGGGCTCAACGCGTTCTTCGCCTACTCGATCGTGCTCGGCCGCGGCGTACCGTGGCCGGTGGCACTCGGCGTGGTTTTCTGGGCGGGCGTGCTCTTCACCGCGATCTCCGTCACGCCGGTGCGCGTTAAAATCGCGGAGGCCATCCCCGAGGGGCTGCGCGTCGCCTCCGCCGCGGGCATCGGCCTGTTTCTCGCCTTCATCGGCCTCAAGAACGGAGGCTTCGTCGTCTCCGATCCCGCGACCTTCGTGCGCCTGGGCACGCTCGACCGCAAGGCGTTTCTGGCTTTGGCCGGCGGCGCGCTCACGATCCGGCTCATGCGGAGCAAAAGCCCGTTCGCCTTCCTCGCGGGCATCTTCAGCGTGACCTTGGCCGCACGGCTCATGGGGCTCGTCGAGACGCCCTCTTCGATCTTCGCCGCGCCCGACTTCTCGAGCGTATTCTTCAAGCTCGACGCACTTGGGGCCCTGAAGCTCTCCTTGCTGCCCGCGATCGTCTCCATCCTGTTCACCGATCTCTTCGATTCGATCTCGACCTTCGTCGGCGTCGCGCACGCCACCGGACTCGTCGATCCGAAGGGCCAGCCGCATCGGCTGAAACAAGGGCTCATCGTGGACGCCCTCGCGACTTTGGGCGCCGGACTCTTCGGAACTTCCTCGGGCACCGCCTACATCGAGAGCGCCGCCGGCATCGAGATGGGCGGGCGCACGGGCTGGACGGCCTTTTTCACGGCGTTATGTTTCCTCCCGTGCTTCTTCCTCGGACCGCTCGCCGGCATGGTGCCCGCCTACGCCACCGCGCCGGTGCTCGTGATCGTGGGCGCTTTGATGTTTCGCAGCGTCGCGCGCGTGGACTTCACGCGCCTCGAGGACGCGGTGCCCGCCTTTCTCACCATCGCGCTCATCCCGCTGACCTTCTCGATCACGCAGGGAATTCTCTGGGGTTTCATCTCGCACGTCGGCCTGTATCTGATGGCCGGCCGCCGCCGCGAAATTCATCCGGTGATGTATGTGTTGGCGTTGATCTCGATCGGATTGCTGGTGCTCGAGCGCGTGAAGTTCTCATAACTTCGACGCCGCGGCGGAGGTGCTCAAGGCGGCGGTGGCCAAGGTGG
>JAYTIP010000389.1:0-5740 GCA_043731745.1 Elusimicrobiota bacterium
CACGCAGAAGATCCTCGTCGTCGAGCAGTTGCAGAGCGACTGGGTTAAATCCCTCCGCATTCTGCTCGGCCGTCTCATGGAGGTCAAGCCCACCGTCAAGCACTGGGAGTCCTCGATGGATGCCGACGAGTTCGGCTCCTCGGCGGACATTCTTTGGAAGCAGGCCACGCCCGCAGGCGGCGTGGCGGAGTCCGCCAAGACGCCGGCCAAGGACTTGACCAAATCTTCCGGACCTGTTCCCGAGTTCTGGGACGAACTCAAGGGTAAGATGCACAAGCAGGTCGTCGGCGCGATGGAGACGGAACGCATCCGCATCTCCGACGACCCCAACCAGAACGAGGAGAACCGGGCCAAGGTTTCCCAGATCATCGAAAACCTTCTTCAGCGCGAGCAGAGCCTTTCGCTGTCGCGTACGCAACGCGAGCAATTTACGGTGGAGCTCGTGGATGAAATTCTCGGTCTTGGGCCGCTGCAGTCCCTGTTGCGCGACCCCGGCATCAACGAGATCATGGTCAACGCGTTCGACAAGATCTACATCGAGCAGAAAGGCCAGCTCGTCTTATTGCCTTTGCGCTTTCGCAACGACGAACAGGTCGTGCAGGTCATCAAGCGCATCGTCGCACCCGTCGGACGCCGCATCGACGAATCCGTGCCTCTCGTCGACGCCCGTCTCAAGGACGGCTCACGCGTCAACGCCATCATCGCGCCGCTGGCCATCTCAGGCCCGACGCTCACGATCCGCCGCTTCTCGGCCAAACCTTTCACCCATACCCAGCTCATCGGCTTCGGCGCCTGCACGCCCACCTTCATCGAGTTCCTGCGCGCCGCGGTCATCGTCAAGAAGAACATGCTGATCGCCGGCGGCACCGGCACCGGTAAAACCACCTTTCTCAACATGCTGTCTAACTTCATCCCCGATGGCGAACGAATCATCACGGTAGAAGACACGGCCGAGCTGCGCCTGCTCGCCGACCATTGGATCCGTCTCGAGTCGCGTCCGCCGAATATCGAAGGCAAGGGCGAGATCACGATTCGCGACCTGATCAAAAACTGCCTTCGTATGCGCCCGGACCGCATCGTCGTCGGCGAGTGCCGCGGCGGCGAATCTCTCGACATGCTTCAGGCCATGAACACCGGCCATGAAGGGTCGCTCGCGACGCTTCACGCCAACACGCCGACCGAGTCCATCAGCCGCCTATCGGCGATGTGTCTGATGTCGGGTATCGACCTGCCGATGAACGTGCTCATCGACATGATCTCAAGCGCCGTGCACATGTTCATCCAGATCACCCGCTTCGCCGACGGCAAACGCCGCGTGACCTACATCTCCGAGTGCGTGGGCCGCGACGGCCAGCGCGTTCTGACGAAGGACATCTACCGCTTCATCCAGACCGGCATGGACGAGAAGGGCACCAGCTTCGGCTACTTCACGGCGATGGACTATGTGCCGCACTGCTACGCCGAGATCCAGCTCAAAGGCCTGCCCGTTCCGCCGGAGGCGTTCTGGAGCGAGCGCACGAAGAAAGCGAAGGGCCTTCCCAACGCGATCGACGAACTGATCAAGGCCGGCATCAACGTTCCCGACGACGCGGAGGCGGTGGCGACCGGCGGTCACGGCGGGGGAGGTCACTAAAGTGGCCAAGCGCCTGCTTCCTCTCTTCCTCCTGCTTCTCGCCGCGGCCGTTCCCGCGGACGCGCAGATCTTCAATCGCGAGGAGATCGTATTCCTCGTCGGCTCGGGCAAGTCCCTCGCGCCAGGCCAGCCGAAGGTCGAGGGCGCCATCACTAAGACCCAGGTCTTCTACCACTACTTCAAGCGCGACCGCGACGCGACCCTCAAGATTCCGAAGTGGGTCGACCAGACGCTCGAGGCGATGCTCAAGCGCCCCGTCTGGCAGGACCCCGACGAGGGCATCCTCAACGAGGCTCAGCTGTGGCAGGCGCCGGCGTCGGTGCTCTACGAGTTCTTCGAGCTCGTCCGTAAAAGCATGCCCCTCTCCGACGGCGGCCAGTTGGTCCCGCCCGGGAACCTGATCAAGGATTACGAGGACAAGCGCATCCGCTTCCAGATGTCGCTCGACCGCCTCGTGCGCGCCAAGCTCGGCGACTCGCTCGGCGGCCGCGGCCGTTCCGTCATCGCCCATTTTGAGCTCATCAACAAGCAGTACGACTCGGTCATGGACGGCTTGGTCAACGGCGACACCCAGCGCTACAAGGACGCGGTGATCGGCATCGCCGCCCTCATGAACGGAGCCTTCGAGACTTTGCAGTCCACGCCCCGCGGATTTAAGTTCCAGCAAGGCGACAACAAGGGCTCGCAAGCCGCCGCCGTCGTGTTCAAGATGATCGGCATCGGCCTCATCATCGCTTGTTTCTGGACCGTCGGCTCACTCAACGAGCAGAAGATCGCCGACGGCTGGGAGCAGTACAAGACCAAGGCGAAGGAGTGGACCCACGAATACGAGCGCCAGTTCCTGACCATCAAGATTCACTACCTCGTCGGCGGTCCCGCGGCCTTGGGGCTTCTCATCGGCCTGCTGAGCTTCGACCCCTTCGGCCTCATCATCTTCACCGGCTTCGGCATCTACGCGGGCCTCACGATCCCCGGCTGGCTGCTGCGCAACATCCGCTTCCGCCGCGGCATGCAGTGCGAGGCCCAGCTCATGGACGCCATGATTCTGATGTCCAACGGCCTCAAGTCGGGCATCGACTTGATCGGCTGCCTCGAGATGGTGCAGCGCGACTGCCTGCCGCCGATCTCCGAGGAGTTCGGGCTGTGCATCAAGAACTACCAGCTCGGCACCGCGATCGAGCGCGCACTCGAAGGTGTCGAGGAGCGCGTGCAGAGCCGCCTGCTCTCCTACATGATCAAGGCCATCGTCATTCAGCGCAGCGTCGGCGGAAACCTGACCAAGATTTTCGACCGCATCGTCGACAACATCCGCGAGGAGTCGAAGCTCGCGGAAAAGACGGCCGCGATGACGGCCCAGCAGCGCATCCAGGCGATCGTCGTCGGCGTGATGCCTTGGATCATGCTCGTCATCATGTTCTGCTTCCAGCCCCAGCCCATGAAGGAGTACTACTTCAGCGGCCTCGGCGTGGCGACGCTCATGTTCTGCACGATTTGGATCGGCATCGGCATGAAGATCGTCAACAAGCTCGGGGACATCAGCGTCTGATATGACACCCATCGACCCGATGATGCACTATCTTTTGCTCGCGGTCGGAGTGCTGGGCTCCGTCGCCGCGTACACCGCCGCGACCCGCATGTTCGCGCCGCCGGCCGAGGAGGCCGAGGGCGACCTGTCGAAGCTCGCCAAAAAAGAGGTCGGCACGAGCTCGGCGTTCTCGAGCCTGAACCCCCACGGCGGCCTGCTCGACAAGCTCGACTTGTTCATGCTCAAGACCTTCCAGCTCGATGTGAAGCTCGAGGAGCTGCACATGATGATGGGCCGGCCGCTCAAGCCGACGCCGCTTGAGATGCTCCATCTCAAGGAGATGCTCGCCGGCGGCCTGATCGTCGGCCTGTACTTCCTGATGGACTCGCCGGTCATCGCGATGTTCGGCATCATCGGCTTCTTCATCCCCGACTCCCTCTTTCAGGGCAAGATCCGCACCCGCCAGGCCGACATCATGCGCAACTTCCCGACCATGGTCGACCTGATGGCGCTGACCATCGAGGCCGGTCTCGACTACATGGCCGCCATCGAGCGCATCCTCAAGAACGTGAAGCCGACCCAGCGCACCGAGCTCGAGAACGAATTCCAGAAGATGGTCAACGAGGTCCAGCTCGGCTACACGCGCCGCGACGCGCTCAAGCGCCTGGCGATGCGCACGGGCGTCGCCGAGATTCGTTCCTTCGTGGGCCTCATCATCCAGTCCGACGAGCTCGGCACCAGCCTCGTCGAGCTTCTGCGCAACTACGCCGCCGACATGCGGTTCCGCCGCCTCAACAAAGCCGAGAAACTGGCGGCTCAAGCGGCGACTAAGATGCTCATTCCGCTGTTCATTTTCATCTTCCCGACCGTGTTCATCATGATGCTCGCGCCGATGATGAAGAGCCTCGTCTCCGGAGGCCTGGGCTTCTGATGCTTAAATCACTCTTCGCCGGCCTGCTCGTGCTCGCCGCGGGCGGCTTCGCGCGCGCCGCCGACACCAAGGTCCACGACGCCGAGGGGCTGTTCCTCGACATGTCCAAGCTCAACCTGGGCACGATCTCGTCGGAGGACGACAAGAAGAAGTACATCTACACGATCCAGCTCGAGAAGGCGCGCGTCACGCGCAAGACGCTCAAGAACGTCTACGAGAACGCCTTCGACCTGTACCGCAACGGCCAGTACGAGGCCGCCAACGACTTGACGCGCAAGATCCTCTCCATCGATCCCGGCTACTCCGACGCGTCCATCCTCAACCGCGCCACGATCGACCTCAAAGGCTCGACGAAGCCGCGCGTGTCCGAGCGCCGCCTCGTCGAGGAGCGTTTCGAGGAGGGCATGGCTCTGTATCGTCAAGGTCGTCTTGTGGAAGCCTCCGAGCGCTGGGAGGAGTGCGCCAAACTCGCGCCCAGCAACCTCAAGTCCCACTATTGGCTGCGCAAGGCGCGCACCGAGATGGCCGAGGAGCATTACCGCAAAGGACGCCAGGCCTACCGCCAGCACCGCCTGCGTGAGGCGCTCGATCAGTGGTACGCGGCGCTCGTCCTCAACCCCCGCTATCCGCGTCTCACGGTCGAATTGGCCAAGGTGGAAGCCGAGTCGCGCGAGCAGGACGCCAACGAGAAGCTCCAAGCCGCGCTGAACCTGTATAGCCAGGGCCTCGTGCTCGAATCGCTCAAGATGCTCGACGCGGTCCTCGAGTCGGGACCCGGCAACGTGAAGGCGCAGAAGCTCCAGGCCGAGATCCGCGCCGAGGTCGCCAACCAGCACGTGGCCGAGGGCCGCCGCTACTACGAATCGCGCCAGTACGATAAGGCCGTCACCGAGTGGAAGCACGCCGTCGAGTACGGCTACGATCCCAAGGCCGCGGATCAGCTCATCGCCCGCGCCAAGGAGCAGGTGCGTCGCGAGGAGACCGCCAAAAAGCGCGCGGTCGAAGTCGCCAAGGCCCGCGAAGAAGACATGAAGCGCCAGAAGGAAGACGAGGCGAAGGCGGCGGCGGAAGCCAAGAAGAAGGAAGAAGAGGAAAAGGCCAAGGCGGCCGCAGCCGGCGCTCAGCCCGGCGCGCAGCCCGGACAAACCGGCCAGCCCGGCGGCGCAACGCCTCCGGCCCAGAACGCCGAGAGCAACAAGCAGGCCTCCCAGCAGGCCTATCTCGAAGGCGTCATCTACTATCAGAAGGGCGACTACGAGAAGGCGCGCGACAAGTGGCTGCACGCCAAACAACTCGATCCGTCCAACTCCGACGCGATCGCCGGCCTCGAGAAGATCGAGAAGCTCTACGGCGCGGGGCAATAAGGCAGAATGAGCCTATGAAGCTCTCCGCCAAGTGGTTCCTCTGGTTCACCGGCATCGGCGTTTACGTCATGTGCCTTGGCGGAATTTTCTACTACAACCTCTTCAAGTGGACCTTCGACGAGAAGCTCAAGCAGGAGTCGATCGACATGGTCCGCCTGTACGCCCCGACCCTCATCGAGGGCCTCTCTCGCAACCAGGGTGTGATCTCGATGGCGGAGTTCGACACCATCAGCCGCTTCTCGAAGGACGACCGCATCGCCGCCCTGCTGTACCTCAATAAATACGGC
>JAYTIP010000390.1:0-3687 GCA_043731745.1 Elusimicrobiota bacterium
CTCCTCGAGCGCGGCCTGGATCCAGGGCATGCGGCGCTCGATGCCGGCCGACATCACCTGCAGGACGAGGTATTGGCCGTAGCGGTCCACGACGAGGCCCGGCAGGCCGTCGGACTCGCCGTAGCACAGGCGGTAGGAGGTCTCGCCCGGGATCGCCTTCTCGCGGTAGGCGATCGCCTCCGCGAGCTTGCGCCGGAAGAACTCGGCGTCGATGGGCTCCTTCGGATCGCGGCTGATGATGCGGCCGCCAATCAGGCTGTTGGGATTGTAAAAGGCCATGCCCAGAGGCGTGCCCCCCGCGTTGACGACGACGCCGAGATCGCCGGCCACCGGCGGATGGTCCGACAACACTTCCTTGATCTCGTTGGAGAAAATCCAGAGATGACCCGCCTTGACGCGCTTGTCGCGGTCCGGGTTCAGGACGATGCGCAGCGGCTTCTCGGCTTCGGCGGTCTCAGGGGCGGCTTTGGCGGCGTCGGTCATGGCAGTTCTCCTTGGGTCTGGGTTCGGCGATCGTCTGCCGCCCCACTCGTCAGTACGAAGAAGTTATCCCCAGGACTTTCAGCGCTGAAAGTCCGGTGGATAACTTTAAGGTCGGTCGATCAGAGGCACCCGCCGCGCTTGAGAATTTCGCGGGCGGAGGCCCCGTACGGCTCCAGCGAGAAGCAGGCGTCGAGCTCCTTGGGCGACAGGCGCTTCGTCACCTCGGGATCGGCGTTGAGGTGATCGCGCAGCGGCCGGTTGTCCTTCCAGGTCTTCATCGCGTTGCGCTGGACGAGGTCGTAGGCCTCCAGGCGTCCGAGCCCCGCGTCGATGAGGCGCAGCAGGACCTTCTGCGAAAAGACGAGTCCGTTCATCTTGTCGAGGTTGCGCTTCATGTTCTCCGGGAACACGGTGAGGCCGTCGAGCACCTGCTCGAGGCGGTGGAACATGAAGTCGAGGGCTATGTGAGCGTCCGGAATGATCATGCGCTCGTTGGAGGAGTGCGAGATGTCGCGCTCGTGCCACAGCGCGCAGTTCTCCGTCACCGCCGACTCGTAGGTGCGGATGAGCCGCGCGAGACCGCAGAGGTTCTCGCAGAGAACGGGGTTGCGCTTGTGCGGCATGGCGGAGGAACCCTTCTGGCCGTCGGAGAAGGGCTCCTCGAGCTCGAGCGTTTCGGTTTTCTGGAGATGGCGGATTTCAAGCGCGATGCGCTCGACGAAGCACGCGCCCAGCACGAGCGCGTGGAAGTACTCCGCGTAGCGGTCGCGGGGCACGACCTGGGTCGAGACGGGCTCGGGCCGTAGGCCGAGGGCGTCGAGGACCTTGGCCTCGACCTCGGGCGACAGCTGCGAGAACGCGCCGACGGCACCGGATATTTTGCCGTAGGCGATGATCTCGCGCGCGGCGCGCAGGCGACGAAGACAGCGCAGGCCCTCCGCGTGCCAGCCGGCGACCTTGATGCCGAAGGTGATGGGTTCGGCGTGCACGCCGTGCGTGCGGCCGACCATCCAGGTGCGCTCGTGCTTCTTGGCGAGCGTCTTCAAGCGCTTGAGCACGGACTCGAGGCCGACGACGAGCAGGTCGGCGGAGTCGCGCAACTGAAGGGCCATCGAGGTGTCGAGCACGTCGGAGGAGGTCATCCCGAAGTGCAGGTAGCGGTCGACCTTGGGCGCCTTGGTCTTCAGCTCGCCCGCGACGGCGGCGAGCATGCCGATGACTTCGTGGCCCGAGCTCGACTCCTTGCGGCGCGAGGCGTCGAGCATGGACTTCTCGAGCAACTTGCGCAGGATCTTCAGCTCGGCGGCGGGCACGCCTTTCTCGCCCGCGATCGCCTTGAGCAGCTCCTCCTCGACGCGCAGCATCGCGCGCAGACGGTTGTCGTCCGACCAGATCTCGCCCATAGCGGGCCGGGTATACCGAGCAATCATGCGACCTCCTGTAACAGCAAACCTTCTTCGGCGTCTTCGAGACGGCGGCCGAGGCGCCGGAAGCCCCAACCGGCCGCGCCGGCGAGCGCGCCGGCGGCGATCCAGGGTGCTGGCGTCAGTCGTCCGGAGAAATGCTGGAAGCCCAGGCCGCCGAACAGCGGCCCGAGCGCCTGGCCGAACGACTGCAGCAATCCTTGGAAACCGAGGTAGCGTCCCTTGAGCCCGGCCGGCGCGAGATTGGCCCCGAGCGCCTCAAGGCTGGGCGACACGACGATCTCGCCCATGGTCACGATCGCCATGCCGAAGGCGAGCGCCGGAAAACCCGTGGCGAAGCCGATCCACGACCAGCCTGCGACATAAAACAAGCAGCCCGCCGCCGCGACGCGGCTCAGCGGATGGCGGGAGACGAAGCGCGTCGCGGCCTGTTGAAAGAGCACGACGAGCAGGCCGTTGATCGCGAAGAGAAAGCCGACCGAGGTCTCGCTCAGGCCCCCGTGCGCGGTGGCGTGCACCGACATGGGCGCTACCAACTGCGCCATCGAACAGGCGATGACGAGGCCGATGATCCCGAGCTCGAGGAATCTAGGGTCTCGGGCCGCCAGCAACGAGCCGCTCCAGGCGAAGCCCTCGCCGGAGCGCGCCGGCGGCGCCGCGGGCACGAGCCACGCGAGCAAAGCCAGGCAGATCACCGACGACAGCGAAGTCGCGGCGAACATCAAGGAGTAGGACAGGCCGGCCATGAATCCGCCGACCGCCGGACCCACGGCCCACGCGGCGTTTTGCGCGACGCGCAAGGACGCGTAGGCGTGCGCGCGCTCGCCTGCGGGATGTTCGAACGCGATCCACGCGCGCACCGCGGGTCCGTATAAATTCCCGGTCATCGCGCCGCCGACATGCAGGGCGATGATGGCCGGCACGGGCCAGTTCCCGTGGATCGCGGCCGCGAGCAAGGCGGTGAACCCCGCTCGAAAAAACAAAGCCAGCGCCATCACGCGCTTGCAGCCCCACACGTCCGCGAGTTCCCCGCCGATCGCCTGTCCCACGGCGGCGGCGGCGACGGCGCCGCTCACCGCGAGACCGACGAGGCCCATGGGCAGGCCGCGCTTCTCGTGAAAGTACAAGGTGAGGAACGGGAAGGACAGCGCGAGCCCGGCCACGAGGATGCCGTGGCAGAGGAGAAGGGCCCGAAGCGCCGTCTTAGGTTTGGCCACTATTCTCCGTCGGACCCGAGTTCGATCTCGCGCTTGGCCGTCGACAGCGGCACGCCCGCCGCGCACTGCGGGCAGGTCTCGGGCGACGCGGCTTCAAGCGGATAGCCGATGAGGCTGCGCACGGGCACGCCCAGGCACAGCGGGGCCTTGGAACGGTCGACCATGGCGCCGACGCCCGCGACGCGCGCGCCGTACGCCTGAGCGAGTGCGACCACCTCGCCGTTGGAGCGGCCCGTGGTGAGCACGTCGACGATGACGAGCGCGCGCTCGCCGCGCTCCAGGCGGAAGTCGCGCCGGAACGCCATCGAGCCGCCGATGCGCTCGGTGAAGATCGCGCGGCACTTTTTAGCGCGCGCGACCTCCTGACCGAGAACGACGGAGCTCATGCCGGTCGAGATGATCACGTCGACCGCGGAGGCGAACTTCGCGGCGAGGGCTTTGGCGATCTTCTGCGCGACATGTGGATATTGGAGGACGAGCGCCGGCTGCAGGTAGACGGGGGTGTGCAGGCCGGAGGCGAGGCGGAAGTGTCCGCTGGCGACGGCGCCGTGCTCTTGCAGAAG
>JAYTIP010000391.1:0-4989 GCA_043731745.1 Elusimicrobiota bacterium
ATGAATCAAGCGACGCAGTTCCTGAAAGAAGCGTACTCCGAGCTCAAGCAGTCCACCTGGCTGACCCGTCAGCAGGCCATCGACTCCACGAAGGCGATCGTCGTCCTCGTGGCCCTGATGTCCCTCTACGTCGCCGGCGTCGACTACGTCTTGTCCGTGCTCGTCAGGGCCGTCCTGGGAAGATAAAATGAGCGAAACCACCACCACGACGGGCCGCCGCGGCTGGTTCGTCGTCCACACTCAGTCGGGCTACGAAGACCGCGTCCACAAGCTCCTCCTCCAGAAGATCGAGATCGAGAAGCTGCAGGACAAGGTGTTCAGCGTGCTGATCCCGACCGAGGACGTCGTCGAGGTCAAGAAGAACAAGAAAAAGATCTCCAAACGAAAGTTCTTCCCCGGCTACGTTTTGATGGACATGGTCATCGACGAGGTCACCTACTGGATGATCAAGGGAGTCCCCGGCGTCACGGGCTTCCTGGGCGACGCCAACCCCACCCCGCTTCCCGAGGAAGAGATCAAGGCGATCTTGGACCTCACCAACACCGCCGCCGCGGGCAAGCCCCGGCCGGCCGTGCAGTTCGAGAAGGGCGAGAACATCCGCATCGTCGACGGCCCTTTCCGCCATTTCACCGGCGTCATCGAAGAGATCTCCGAGGCCAAGGCCAAGATCAAGGCCATGGTCACCATCTTCGGCCGCCCGACCCCCGTCGAGCTCGACTTCCTGCAGGTGGAGAAGATCTGAGCGTCCTCGAGGCCGAAGTGATGCCGTCCGGGACCGGACCCGAGTTCGAGGGGATCAAGGTCAAGGTGGCGCACGTCCGTTCGCTGGGTCTTCTCGGCGCGTTCCTCGCGCTGATGACGATGCTGGCGGCTCTCGGCTTCGGTTTCGTGATGTTGTTCGGCAAGGCCCTGCTCGCGGCCGCGCTCGTCAAGTTTCTGTGGCCGGTCGTTTTCAGCGTCGAGTTCACGCAGTGGGTGTTCGGTTCGCAAGCCGTCCCGTTCTACAAGGTGTTTCTCCTGATGATCCTCGGAAGCGTGGTCGCCAAGATGCTGCGGCCCGCGAGCTGGGGACGCTAAGAACATTTAAGACGCACGATAGAGAGGTTGTAAAAAAGTCATGGCGAAGAAAGTCAAAACGCAAATCAAGCTTCAGATTCCCGCCGGCGCCGCGAACCCCGCGCCGCCCGTCGGCCCCGCGCTCGGTCAGCACGGCGTCAACATCATGGATTTCTGCAAGCAGTTCAACGAGAAGACCCGCACCTCCGAGCCCGGCATGCTGATCCCCGTGGTCATCACCGTGTTCGAGGACCGCTCCTTCTCCTTCATCACCAAGATGCCCCCCGTCTCGTCCCTTCTCAAGAAGGCGGCGGGTCTCGCGAAGGGCTCCGGTGAGCCGAACCGCAACAAGGTGGGCAAGATCACCAAGAAGCAGGCCGAGGACGTGGCGAAGGCGAAGATGCCCGACCTCAACACCAAGGACCTCGAGGCCGCCACGCTCATGGTCATGGGCACCGCCCGCTCGATGGGCATCGAGATCACGAAGTAAAAGTCGTTAACCGAAGTCGACCGAGCTCCAACAGGGGCGCTTGAAGGTCAGGAGAAATCAGATGGGCAAGAGATACGACGCGTTGGTGAAGGACCTGGACCAGATGAAGCTGTACCCCCTCGCGGGCGCCGTTGAGATGGTCAAGAAGTGCGCGAACGCCAAGTTCGACGAGACCGTCGAACTGCATGTGCGCCTCGGCGTGGACCCTAAGCAAGCGGACCAGCAGGTCCGCGGCACCGTCGGCCTGCCGCACGGCCTCGGCAAGTCCAAGAAGATCGCCGTCGTCGTCCGCGGCGAGCCCAAGCAGAAGGAAGCGAAGGCCGCCGGCGCCGACATGGTCGGAGCCGAGGACCTCATCGAGCAGATCTCGAAGGGCATGACCGACTTCGACATCCTCGTCGCGACCCCCGACATGATGAAAGACCTCTCCAAGCTCGGTAAGGTCTTGGGTCCCAAGGGCCTCATGCCCAACCCCAAGTCCGGCACGGTCACGATGGACATCACGAAGACCGTCAAGGAGCTCAAGGCCGGCCGCGTCGAGTACAAGGTCGACGACTACGGCATCATCCACGTTCCCGTCGGCAAGGCGTCCTTCACCGCCGACAAGATCGCGGGCAACGCGAAGACCGTGCTCGACGCCATCCTCAAGGCCAAGCCGTCGGCCTCGAAGGGCATCTACATGATCAGCGTCACCCTCACTTCCACCATGGGCCCGGGCTTCAAGCTCGAGGTCAGCGACAAGGCCGCCGTCTAAGCGGCCCCGCAGCAAAAGGAAGGCCCCCGCTTACGCGGGGGCCTTTTCTTTTTGCGTGGTAGCCTGGCCGCACTGCGGCCAGGCTATGGTCCGCTGACCGCGACCAAGGTCGAGTCGATGTCGCGCGCGCGAGTCGCGACGGCCCACGCGTTCTTATCGGCCTTGAAGCGGAACGCGTCGAGATCATAGAGCACGGCCATGTCGCGCAGGAAGCTCCGGGGATCGACGGACACCTCGGCCAACGCGAACAGGCTGCCCGCGTAGCGTCCGTTGCGCTGGTGATAGGCCGTCTGCAGGGTTTGAACTTCATGCAAACCCGCCTTGGCGTGCGCGACCGCCATGATCTTGAGGTAACGCGGCTCCCAGATGTTGTTCCAGCCCGAGACTAACGCGAGCGCGATCACGACGACGCCCGCCGCGAAGCGGAACACGGCGCGCTTACCGTAGCCGAGCGGATGGTCGCTGACGACCTGGCTGCCGGCGGTGTAGTCCTGCCAGGTGCGCTGCTTCTCGTCGAGCAGGGCCCAGAAGAAGCCCAAGGTGAAAAACGAACTCGGGATATAGGCGAGCGAGCGCATGACCGAGCGCCCGAGATCGAGCGGCTCGCCCTCGGCGTCGGCCACCCGCAAGCCCAGAAGCCGCTTGCCGAAGCTGACGCGCCCCTCGCAGGCGAAGAACGCCTGATAGACCAGGAACAGCGCGGCCAAGAACACGAAGACGACGGTGCCCTGCTCGTTGAGCAGCACGGGCAGCCCGGGATCGATCGCCTTGAGGATGATGTACCAGGCCGCGGCGAACAGCGCGTAGTCGGCCGTGAAGGCCAAGGCGCGCTCGGAGAACTCGGCTTTGCGCAGGGCGTGGTGATGGTGATGTTGGCTCATGGCGTTGGCCTCTTAGTGAATCGTGCCCTTCTTCTTGACGATGAACGGCGGCAGCGCGGCCTTCACGCCGCACTCCTTGTCGATATTGTCCATGCTCTCGGGATTCTTGTAGGACGGATTCTTCTTGCCCGCGATCGTCGTGCCGAGGCCGAGCTTGGCCGCGCAGGCGTTGACCGCGTCGCGGAAGGTCTTGGTGTGGATGTCGTCGGCTTTGTTCTTCTGCTCCTCGGTCAGGCGCGGCCAGTTCGTGTCGAACCACTCGTGAATGAAGATCACGAGCTCGTCGCTCGGGCCGCTGAGCTTGGCGGCCTCGATCAGCCCCAGCTGGCGCAGCGAGCCCTTCTTCACGTAGTCGGCGCGCAGGTTCTCGACGGACAGGCCGATCGCGACCTTGAAGCTGGCGTCCACCTTCGCGTCCGCCGCCGCGATGACGGCGTCCGCCTTGGACTTCGCGTCCGCCTCCTTCGCGGCGTCGAGCGCGGCGGTGGCCTTGTCGTTGATGACCTTCTTGCGCGCGCCGCAGTTCTTCTCGGCCTCCGCCTTCGCCGCGGCGACGCGTCCCTTGAAGCGCTCCTCGGACTCGAAGTCGCTGGAACGCGTGATGGCGTTGGCCGCCGACAGCTCCTGCGCGCAGATCGTTTCGGCGTCGGCCAGCGCGGACTTCTGCTGGTCCTGAATCTCCTCGCGCGACTTGCGGTTGCCGGCGACGATGTCGTTGGCCGCCGCGCGCTGGCGCGCCGCGTAGGTCTCGTGATCGTTGCGCGCCAGGTCGCGGGGATCGCATCCTCCCGCGGCGCCCGCCTTGATGTCCTTCAGAGCGGGCGGAACCTGGTTACCCACCGCCACTTCGGGCGCCTTAAGCGGAGATTCAAGCGAGCCGCCAGGCTGACCCGAGCCCCGGATCGCGGCGAGCGCCGCCTGGTACTTGGCGTCGGACTGGGCGCCGGAAACGATGAAGCGGGCGATGACCGCCGCCGCGTCGCCGCGCGTGTCCTCGCCTTCGGCAACCGCCGGCACGATGCCGGGCTTGACGACCCCACCGTTCTGGGTGAACTGGACGCTCTTGACCCCTGAGGGATCGGCCGACACCGTGGCGCTGAGCGCCGCGGCCTCCATGGACTCGCGCGCGGCGGCGATCTTCTCCGTGCGCGCCTTCCCGGCGGGAGTCTGGTCGGCCTTGCTGTTGTCGTACATCGAGTTGAGCTCGATGTACTCGGGCGTCTGGGAGAGCTTGGACAGCACGGCGGCGCCGAGCTTGTGCTCAGGCGTCTTGGCGCCGACCGAGCCGGCGCGCGCGGACGCCTCGATCTCCGCGATGGTCGTCCCCGCGATCTGCTCCTTGGCCCGGACGACGATCTTGTCGATTTGCGCGGCACGGATGGCGAGGAGGTTGCGCAAGCCGCGATCGACGCTTTCGAGCGCGGCGCCTTCGCGAGCCGCTTTGTCGTCGAGCGACGGCGTGGTTCCGGCGCCGATCAAGGCGTCGAGCGCGGATTTGAACTTCTCGTCCTTTATAGCGGTGGCCGCGTCGGCCTTGGGCGTCTGGTAGTCCCGCGGCAGGTTCGCGGTCAGGTCGCGCAGGGCGCCGACCTCCTTGCCCAAGCGCGACTTGACGAGAGCCGTCGAATGACCCAGATTGCCGAGCGCGGCGCCGAGTTGAAGCACGCCGACGCGAAAGCGCAGCACTTCGGAGCCGCCGGCGTTCGCGGCGCCCGTGTTGTCGAGCACCTTGCGCCACGCCGGGCCCGCCGTGTCCCCGCCCACCGTGCCGCCCTTGAAATCTTTCTTCTCGATGATCTCGACGTTCG
>JAYTIP010000392.1:0-4556 GCA_043731745.1 Elusimicrobiota bacterium
AGCCCTGGAGCTCTTGCGCCAGGTGCAGGTGGAGCTCGTCGACCTTCTTGCTCTGCTCCTCGAAGTCCTTCTTCACGTCGCTGATGCCCTGGCCGACGAACTTCGAGCTGTCGTTGGCGGCGGTAGTCTTACCGGTCGACTGCAGCTCGCTGGCGAGCCGCACGCCGAAGGTCGCGCCCGAGCCACCCTTGACGCTGTTCTTGAGCAGCGTGCCGAACTCGTCGCCGTTGTCGCCGACGTTCTGATTCTTCATCGTCCCCGCGAACGTCTTCGCCAGCTGCTGCTGGCCGGCGGGGTCGAGCAGCTCGCTGGTGCGGGTGAGCGCGTCGAGCGCCGCCTTGGTCGCGGAGTAGACGCCGGCCCCGGGCATCGAACCCGTGGAGGCGATGGAGCTCACGTTGATGACCCGGCCGCCCTGCTTGGGGAAGCGCTCAAGAGCGGCCTGCGTCGTGAAGATCGGGCCGTTGACGTTCAGGTCGAATTGCGAGCGGATGTGCTTCTCCGTCACGCCCGAGAGCGGTACGAACTCCCCCCAGCCGGCGTTGTTGACCAAGATGTCGACGCGGCCGTGCGCCTTGAAGGCCTCCTCGACGAAGGCCTTGGCCTCGGCGGGTACGGAGGCGTCGGCCTTGTGCGCCGTCGCCTTGCCGCCGGCCTTCTGAATGCGCGCCACCAAAGCCTCGGCCTCCTTGGCCGAGCGCGAATAGCTGATCGCCACCGAGGCGCCGTCGCGCGCCAGCCGCTCCGCGATGGCCGCGCCGATGCCGCGCGCGCCGCCCGTCACCAGCGCCGTCTTGCCCTTCAGTTGCGTGCTCATGGTCTTCGTTCTCCTATTTGAATAGTTAGTCAATAATTGGGCCGGAAAATGTCACCCCAACACCGTCATCGCCTGCTCCGCGACGGCCTTCAGCTCCGCCTTGCCGCATCCCGTTCGCGCCAGCGCCCGTATGCCGAGCGTCGCCGCGATCAGGAAGCGGGCCGTCGTGCGGGCTTCCCCGCGGATCTTCACGCTCCCATCAGCCTGCCCTCGAAGCACCGCCGCCAGAAGCGCGCCTTCCATGCGGCGTCGGTTGTCCTCCACGCAGCGCGCGACGCCGCCGTCATGCGCCGAGCGCTCCGAGGCCGCGTTGGCGAGCAGACAGCCCGCCGTGTCCGCCGAGGCCTCATCGGCAGTTATATAAAGGAGCCTCTCGATGGCGGCCCGGCCGGTCTTAGCCGCGTTGAGCTCTTCGAGCAGACGCACGCCGCGCGTGCCTTGATAGCGCTTGAGCGCGGCCAGGTACAGCGCGCGCTTGTCGCCGTAGGCGCCGTACAGACTCGCTCGGCGCAGGCCGACGGCCTTCTCCAGGTCTTCGATCGAGGTCCCGTCGAAGCCCTTGGAGCGGAACACCTCTCCGGCTTTGTCGAGGACTTCGTCGCCGTCGAACGAACGCGGTCGAGCCATGGCGACATTATAGACCGTTCAGTCAATAATGTCAAGAGCGCCTCCCCCCTTTGCTAGAATCGCCCCGGTGACCGATCCCCTAGCCGCGAAACGCGGGCGCTTTCTGGCCCTGGCGGCCGACCTGCCCGAGCGCTGCCGCCTCATCGAGGTCAGCGAAGGGCCGTCGCTCGCGCGCAAACTGCGCAAGCTCTCTCTGTTCGGCGCGCGCTACTTGCGCTGGGCCGCGACCCGCGCGGGCCTCAAACCCGGGCGCGTCGAGTTCCCCTTGTTCTGGGGCAAGCTCATGCGCCTGCCCTACGCGGACGACGCGGACTTCGTGACCTTCTACCTCGCGGGCGTTCCCGGAGGCCCCGAGTACAAGCTCGTGCGCTGGTTCATCCGCAATTTAAAGGAAGGCGATATCTTCTACGACGCCGGGGCCAACTACGGCTTCTATACCGCGCTCGCCTCTGAGTTCACCGGCGAGACCGGCCAGGTGCACGCCTTTGAGCCGCTTCCCGAGATCCACGACGAGCTGGTCAGGAACTTCGCAGCCTCCGCCGTCCGGGCCGTCGACGCGGCGCTGTGGGACAAGAGCGGCGAGGCGACCTTGTACCGCCACCGCTTGAGCGACGCGTTCAACACGCTCGAGCCAGAGGTCACCGACTTCGACCGCACGCGCGGGGGTGAGACCGTCATGGTCCGCTGCCTCACGCTCGACGAGTACGCGAAGACGAACAAGCCCCCCACCGTGATCAAGATCGATGTCGAGGGCGGAGAGAAGCGGTTATTGGCGGGAGGGTCGCAAACCCTCCGCGCCGCGCGGCCCGTCGTGGCGATGGAGGTCTGGGCGGGCGAGGGCGGCGAGCGCTTCTCGTTGCCCGCGGCGCGCGCGCTGTTCGACCTGGATTACGCGGCTTACGCGCTCGACGAGGGCGGCGGCGAAAAGGCGCTCGCGGCGGACGCTCTCCCGGCCTTCCTGCGCGCGCTCGGCGTCTGGGACAACCTCGTGTTTCGTCCGCGCCCTTAGGCGTTGGGCTCGCGCTTACAGACGATGGTGCCGTCCTCGGCGACCTCGAAGGAGACGGTCTTCGCCTGCGCGTCCCGCGCCTCGACGAAGTAATTCGCGTAGCGGTCGAACAGGATGCGCTCGAGCTCTCGAATGCCGAACTTGCTGACGCGGATGTTGGCCTCCAGCGCCTGAATGATGAGCTCCGGGGCGACGAACTTGGTTTCGACCCCGTACTCCTGGCCCAGCTTCGCGATCTTGAGCAGGGCGATCTCGGCGACCTGCATGCCCTCCAGCGCCTTGAACAGGTAGACCTTGTCCACGCGCCCGAGGATCTCGGGGCGGAAGGTGCCGCTCTCGGCCAGCAAGGTCTTGATCGCGTTCATGATCTTCGGGTAATCGTTGAGCCCCTGCACGGCCTTGCCCATCGAGTCGGCGAGCGAGTTGCTCGTCATGATGATGACGGACTGAGTGAAGTCCGCGGTCTTGCCGCTGCCCTGCTCGGTCAAGCGGCCTTCGCCCATGAGCTGGAGCAGGAGGTCGAAGATGATCGGGTGCGCCTTCTCGATCTCGTCGAAGAGCACGACGCGCTTGGGATTGGCGAACATCGGGCGCGTGAGCTGGCCGCCCTGCTCGGAGCCCACATAGCCCGTCGAAGAGCCGGTCAGGCGGGTCTTACCCATCTCGGCGCTGGCTAGCTCGGAGCAGTCGAAGCGCAGCAGCGCGCTCTCGTCTCCGAAGAGGTACTCGCAGATCGCCTTCGCGAGCTCGGTTTTGCCGGTGCCCGTGGGGCCGAGGAAGAGCAGGTTGCAGACGGGGCGCGTGCGCTTGTCCTTCATCCAGCTCAGGCGGATGAGGCGCGCCACGTCGGCGATGATCTCGTCCTGGCCCTTCACGCGCGACTTCAAATGGGCGATGAGCTTGGCTTCGTCCACCGTGAAGCGCTGGCTCTCGGAGGCCGAGGTCTTGAGCATGCCTTGCAGCTTGCTCCAATCCGTCATTTTGGACAGGTCGCTCAATTGTTCTCCTAGGGAATTGTGCCAGGTTTTCGGCCGCGGCGGAAGATGTCGCGAGAGAAGCCGCCGCGCGCGATCGCGGCCTTGGCGCCGCCGAATGACTGCTCGAGCGTCGTGGCGTCTTTGCCGCGCGCCGCGTCCACGCGGAGTTTCTGCGCGCCGGAAACGGACGCCGTCGCGCCCTCGTAGGCGTTGATCGAGGCCAGGCCTCCGGAATCGAAGCGGCAGTCGACGAGCTCCACCGCGGCGTCAAGCCAGGCCACGACGGGGAGCTTATAGCCGTCGAATTGCGTCCCCGTGAATTTCACGCGCACGGGCCCGCGGAAGATCGCGTTGGCTTGCCCGCCCATTAGCTGGCCGCCGTAGACCTCGATCTTCGTGGGTTTTCCGCTTTGCTCGGCGATCAAAGGCGCGCTCGCGTCGGCGCTGCCGAGCTCCACATTGCGCAGGAGCACGCTCGAACCCGCGACGTACAGGGCGCCGTGCGGCTCCGACGGCGGATATTCGCCGCTGTTGCCGAACAGGACGCGTACGCTGTCGAGTTCGAGGCCGCCCTCGCGCACCACGATCGCGGCGCTGCGTCCGGAGTGTTTGATCGCCACGGCGCCGGGGTCGGACGCGACGCCCTTGATGCGGATCTTCTTCCCCACGATTTCGACGGGACCGGCGTAGATGCCGGGTTTGACGACGATCTGATCGCCGCTCTTCGCGCTGAATGCCGCGTCGCGCAGGCTGACGGTGTCGCCCCCGCCCGCGGCGTCGACGGAAAAGACGCCGGGTTTGGCCGGCACGACGAGCTGTGCGGGCGCGCCCAACGGAAGGGCGGGCGGCGTACGCCCCATCAGGGTGCCGAGTAGTCCCGCCAGACCGCCGCCCGCGGGCGGAGCGCCGACGATGCCTTGCGGGTTGCCCACCCCGGCGCCCGTGAGCGTCATCTTCGGCGCCGGGCCGGAGTTCGGGGCCGCCCCGGGCGTGGACGCCGGCGCCGGCGGCGGCGGAAAAGAGGAGAGCGCCGACGGGGGCGGCGAACCCGAATAGGTAGCGAGATCGGAGGAGGAGCGGGGCGCGGGCGTGATCTTTTCCTCGCGCGGATCCGCGGCAACATTGG
>JAYTIP010000393.1:0-5113 GCA_043731745.1 Elusimicrobiota bacterium
AATCCAGAATGATGTCTTTCGAGATGACTCCTCAGTCTGACTATTGGCTAGACCAGACGACGGCCTCGTTTGGTTGACTGTTGAAGCCGCCGCTGGTCAGGCTCTGCGTTAAGTCGGCTGGCGCTCCCGCCAATTACCCGTTACAATCCGTCTTATGCCCGCCAAAGCAGCCCTTCTGCTCGCACTCGCCGTCGCACTCGCGGCAGCCTCAAACGGAATCGAACCCTACCTCCGCTGGCGCTCCTACTCCAAACGCAAATCCTTCTGCGCCCGCGCCGTCGCCGGCCGCATGGGCGAAGCCTCCCAGCTGATCCCCGAAGACTCCCGCACCGCCTTCATCCACGACGCCAAAGACATCCCCGCCTCCTGCGCCCCCGACGAGCGCGATCGCGTCGTGCTCAAGTACCAGGACGGCCGCCTCAAGACCTTGGCCTTCTCCTACGAAAGAACCCGCTGGGCCCCCTGGCGTCACGCGCGGCTGGCCTCCGTCCAGGCCGTCGTTCCTTAATGAGTCTGTAACAGCAATTCGTCAATATTCCTCTGCGCGGCGCCGACGCGTCGAACTTTCATGGATATCCGCCCAGAGCCTCCTCAGCCTCCTGACCAGCCCCCCGGGGGATTCGACGCCTCCACGGTCAACGATCTCGACACCGCGCGCCTCGCGCTGCGCTGGGCGCTTGAGCGCCTGCACCGGCTCGGTGCGGAGCTGACGGAAGCGCGCGAAGAGGCGACGAAAGCCAACAAGCAGCGCGACGAAGCCTCGCTTGATGCCCGCGAGAAGGACGAGACGGTCAAGCGCTGGCGCGAGACGGTCAAGGCGTGGGAAGCCTCGATCTCCGATCACAAGAAGATGGAAGACCAGCTCCGCGAGGAGCTGCGCCGCGAGATTTTCCGCGAGCAGGACGCCCACATCAAGGAGGAGCGCCTCCAGCTCACCATGCAGATCGACGCGCTCAAGCGCGAGATCGCCGCGCGCGAGGCCTCGATCGGTGGCCTGCGCCGCGAAATGATCGAGGCCGTCAAGACTTCGCGCCAAGACGCCGAGCGCGAGATGCAGGCCGCGCTCGCGCACCAGGAGAAAGCTTTATCCGACACCAAGGCTTCCCTTTTAGAGCGCCTCAAGATTCAGACGGACGCCCTGCGCGCGAAGGAGAAGGACCTCGAGAGCCAGCAGCGCCTGCTCGACGAACAGATCAAGACGAAGGAAGGCGAGTACCGCCGCCGCTACGAGCGCGATGTCGAAGATCTTCTCAAGCACAACCGCGAGGCGCTTGGCCGCGAAGAGCACGCGCTTGGCGAGAAATTCGAGACCAAGCTCGCCCAATTTGAAGCCCGCCTGCGCCAGAAGGAGCAGGTTCTCGAGGATCATCGCCGCCATCTCGACGAAGAGCACGCCAAGCGCCAGGCCGCGGTCGAGCGCACCTAT
Organism: Elusimicrobiota bacterium; assembly: GCA_043731745.1. Lineage (GTDB taxonomy): Bacteria > Elusimicrobiota > Elusimicrobia > UBA1565 > UBA9628 > GWA2-66-18. The sequence continues at coordinate 1,427 of JAYTIP010000393.1, forward strand.
CAGCACAAGAACGAGCAGGAGTGGGGCCGGCTGCAGGAGCGCCTCGAGGCCGAGCGCCGCTTCCTGGAAGAGCACTACCAAGAGAAGGAAGCAAAGCTCGACGAGTCCTTGCAGGAGCGCCACAAAGCCGTCCTCGCGCACTACGAGAAGCAGGAAGCGGAGCTCGTCGGGAAATATCAGCAACTGCAGGACCAGCTCGTTCTCAAAGAGAAGGATGTCTGGAAGGCCCAGCAGAAGCGCATCGAGGATATCCTGTCCAAGAGCCGTGCCGAGCTCAGCTCCCAGCGCACCGAGATGGAGAGCGAGTACGCCGCCCGGGCGGAGGCGCTCGACGCGCGTCTGCGCGAGATGGAGACCGGCTACCAGAAGAAGGAAGAGGAGATTTTCCGGCGTCAGCAGGAGCTTCAGGATCACTATCGTCAGAAGGAAGAAGAGCTTGGTCGCCGATTCCTACAGATGCAGACGGAGTGGACCGAGCGCGAGAAGCAGCAGTGGGAGGCCCATCAGGCCAAGCTGCGCGACAGCCTCGCCCAGAGCCGTCAGCGTTTGGAAGACGAGCGCCGGGAGCTCGAGGCCCGCTACCGCGCCAAAGAAGAGGAGCTGGGCGCGCTGCGCGCCGCCGATGTGCAGGCCTTGGAAAAGGCCCGCGCCGAGATGGAAGGAGCGGTCGCCGCCCGTCAGGCCGAGCTCGAGTCTTCATTCTCAGGACGCTGGGCCGAGCGCGAGAAGCGCATGCAGCAGGAGCACCGCGACTCGCTCGAGCGCGCCCGCGCCGAGTTCGGCGAGCAGATCGCGGCCGAGCGACGGGTCATGGAAGCCGCCGCGTCCAAGCGGGAAGAGGAGTTGTCCCTCTCCTTCATGGCCCGCGAGGGCGAGCTGCGCCGCGTGCTCGCCGGCGAGCAAGCGCGTTGGAAGAAGACCCACGACGAGGCCGCGGAGACTTTGAGGCAGGACCTGCTCAACCAGGCCCTCAAAGAGGAGACGCAGCACCAGGCGGCTCACGAGGCCAAGCTCCAGGCGCTCGAAGATCAGTTCCGCCGTCGCATGGTCGAGGAAAGCAAGCGTCAGGAGACCAAGCAGGCGGCACAGCTGCGCGAGGCCGAAGGGCGCCTGCGCGCCGAGCGCGCGCACGCCGACGAGGCCGCCCGCGCCGAGCTCGACGCCAAGCGCAACGCGCTCGACGAGGAGCGCGAAGCGCTCCGTCGCCAGGCCGCGGAGACGCAGACGCGGCTCGAGGCGGGATTTGCCGAGAAGGAGCGCGTCATGCGCGACGCCGCCTTCGCCCGCGAGGCGCAGGTGAAGAGCGAGGCGGCGGCGCAGGAAGAGCGCTACCGGAAAACCTACGAGGACGCCGTCGCGCGCGAGCGCGAGGTCCTCGAGGAGCGCCACGCCGCGCTCGAGGCGTCGCTCAAGGATAAGTATGTGCGCGAGCAGGCCGCGCTTCAACAGGCGTGGACGGCCCGCGACAAGGAGTGGGCCGCCCAGCGCGAGGCCATCTTCCGCTCCGAGCGCGAGCGCCTGGAGGCGTCCTTCCGAGAGAAGGAGGCCGCCGTCACTACCTTGCGTCAGGAGCTTGAGGCCCGCTTCACGCTACGCGCCGACGAGCTCGAGGCGCAGAACGCCCGTAAGGCCGCGACCCAGGAAGAAGCCTGGAAGCGCCGCCAGCAGGAGCTCGACACCCAGCGCCTGCAGCTGCAGATCGAGGCGCGCGACCGCGAGGCCGCCGCGACCGCGCTGCGCGCCGACCTCGAGGCGCGCATGCAGAAGGCCGTCGACGAGCGCATGGCCGAGCTGGCCCGCGCCGAGTCCGCCCTCCAGCAGGCCTGGATCCGCAAGGAAGGCGAGATGCAGGAGGAGCTGACCAAGCGTGAGGCCGCCTGGCTCAAAGCCCAGCGCGACCAGATCGAGCGCGAGCGCAAGCAGTGGGAAGACGAGCGCGACATCGAGCTGCAGCAGCGACGCCGTGAGCTGGAACTCGCCATCTCGCAGCGCGAGAAGCTCGTCGAGGAGGCCTTGCGCGGCCGCATGAAGGAAGCCGATGCCGCTTTGATCGCCAAGGAACGCGAGCTCATCGTCGCCTACGAGGAGCAGAGCGCCAAGGCCCGCGCGGAGTTCGAGAAGACGCTGCGCGAGCGCGAGGAGTCCCTGCGCCTGAAGCTGCGCGAGGCGGGCGAGCGCGAGACCGCGTCGCTGCGCGAGGAGTCCGAACGCCGCGAGGCCGCCGCCGAGAGCCGCCGCCGCGAGCTCGAGAAAGCCTTCACCGACCGCCGCGCCAAGCTCGAGGACGACTTCGAGCGCCGCCGCCGCGACCTCGAGGGCGCGTTGACCTCCGAGCGCGAATCGGTGCTGGGTACGCACGAGAACCGGGTCAAGGAGCTCGAGGCCGAGAAGGCCCGCCTGGCTTCCTTCCTGTCCCAGAAAGAGGCGGAGATCTCCGAGCGTTACGGCGAGCAAGAGCGCCGCCTGCGCCAGGATCTCAACATGGCCAAGATCGAGTACGCCTCTCAGTTCGACGAGAAGGTCCGCAAGCTCGCCGAGGAGCGCGAGGCCCTGCGCAAGGACTACGAGCAGAAGCTGCGCGACCTCGAGAACCGCCGCAAAGGCGCCTAAGCCGAGACAAAAGAAAGACGGTCGCGCCATGGCCGCCCGGGCCGGCGCGGCGTATCATGGGCCCATGCTCATCCGAGCAAGGAGGAACCATCCCATGAAGAACATCATCAGCCTCGCGGCGGCCGCCGCGGTTCTACTGAGCGCTCCGTCCTTCGCCGCCAGCGAATCAGACGCCGTGCCGGGCTCCCGGGACTCTCACAGCAATGTCACCAATCCCCCCGTCGATGGCCTCGGAGAGGCCCAGGTCGTCGGCGTCATCGACGAAGTCCACACCGGTGAAATCGACGCCGCGCAGCTCGCCCTTAAGAAATCCAACAACGAGGCGGTTCTCGAGTTCGCGCGCCGGATGATCGCCGACCACGGCGATTCCCGCCGACGCCTCGAAGAAACCGGAGTTAAATCCGGGAGAAGCGACGTCTCGGCCAAGCTCAAGGCGAAGCACAAGGAAATGGGCGCGCACCTGTCGGCGCTCAACGGTCCGGCATTCGACCGGGCCTACGCCTCGGCGATGGTCGACGGGCACACGATGGTACTCGAAAAGACCGACAAGAAGCTGATTCCGGGCGCGAAGACCGCGGCGCTCGCGACCTATGTGCAGGAATTCCGGACGACCGTCGATTCTCATCTCGAGCACGCGCGCCGGCTCAAGGCCTCGCTCGGCACGAAGTAAGCGACGAGCCGGAAGACCGGGGGCCCGCCCTCGACGGCGGGCCCCCCGGATCTAAAGATCCGGGGCCCTAAGAAACAGCACGCGGAACTCCGGGGTCTCGCCCCAGGCGCGCGCCACGGCGTCGAGATAGACGCGGCCCTGCTCCTCGTATTTCTTGCGGATCTTCGGCGCCGCTCCGGCGGCGATCTTCTCGCTCTTGAAATCGGCGACGACGAGCCTGCCGTTAAGGCGGTAGACGAGATCGATCGCGCCGCGCGTGACGGTCAGCCCGTCGCCGAAGGCGAACGGCAGCTCGCGTCCGAGGATCTGCGCGTTTGCCAGCTCGCGCGCGGCGGGCGAGGCGAGGAACTGACCGAGGACGGCCGTCGCTTCGCTCTGCGCCGCGTCCCAGCGCGGTCCGGGCGCTC
>JAYTIP010000394.1:0-2481 GCA_043731745.1 Elusimicrobiota bacterium
GTTCAAGCGCAGGGCAAGGTCCTCGGCGTACTCGCGGCGTTCAGCCCGCGCTCCGAGGAGCCGGACCGGGAAATCCTGGTTCTCGCCGCGACGCTCGGCTCGCAGATCGGCCTGTTCCTCGACCAGCGCCGCTCTCAAGCGGAGGCCGCGGTCTCCTCCGCGCGTTTGCAGTCCATTTTTGACGCCTCGACCTCCGTCGCGATCATCTCCGCCGGCGTCGACGGCGTCGTCCGCGTCTTCAACAGCGGTGCGGAGAAGATGCTCGGCTGGTCCGCCGGGGAAATCATCGGCAAGCAACGCCCCGTCATCTTTCACGATCCCGCCGAGGTCTCCGTGCGCGCGGCCGAACTCGAAAAAGAGCTCGGCCGGCCGCTTGGCGAGGGCGAGGTGTTCACGGGCGCGGCGGCCCGCGGCGGCGTCGAGACCCGCGAGTGGACCTATGTGCGAAAGGACGGCGGCCGGATTCAGGTCCGCCTGATCTTGACCGGAATCCGCGACGTCTACGGCCATATCGAGGGCTTCCTCGGCGTGGCGACCGACATCTCGGAGCAGAAGCTCGCCCAGCAGGCGCTCGCCCACGGCCGCGACCTCGCCCTGCGCGCCGCCCAGGTGAAGTCCGAGTTCCTCGCGAACATGAGCCACGAAATCCGCACCCCGATGAACGCCATCATCGGCATGACGGGCCTGCTGCTCGACACCCAGCTCGACGCGCGCCAGCGCGACTACACGGAGACGGTGCGATCCGCCGGCGACGCTTTGCTCATGCTGATCAACGACATCCTCGACTTCTCGAAGATCGAGGCCGGCAAGATGAGAATCGAAAGCGTGCCGTTCGACCTGCGGGCGACGGTCGAGAGCGCGGCCGAACTCGTGGCCGAAAAGGCCCGGGCGAAGGGCCTCGAACTCGCGGTCGACATTCCCGCGGACTTCCCCACCGGCCTGCGCGGCGATCCCGGCCGACTGCGCCAAGTCCTCATCAATCTCCTGGGCAACGCGGTCAAATTCACCGAAAAGGGCGAGGTCGTGGCGCGCGTCGAGCCGCGCGCGGCCTCCGACGCCGGCGTGACTTTACGCGTGTCCGTCCGCGACACCGGAATCGGGATTTCCGAGGAGGCGCGCCGCCGCTTGTTCCAGTCGTTCACGCAGGCGGACTCCTCGACGAGCCGCAAATACGGCGGCACGGGCCTGGGCCTGGCCATCTCCAAGCAGCTCATCGAGCTCATGGGCGGCGCCATCGGCGTCGACAGCCTCGAGGGCCGGGGCTCCACCTTCTGGTTCGAGCTGACCTTGCCCTCCGCCCCCGAGGCCTCCACGCCGCCCAAGCCGCGCGCGGATGTCGAAGGGTTGCGCGTGCTCGTCGTCGACGACAACGCGGTCAACCGGGATATTCTCAAAGGACAGTTGACCTCATGGCGCATGACCTGCTCGGTGGTCGAAGGCGGCGAAGAGGCGCTCGAACGCCTGCGCGGCGCGGCGGCCGGAGGCAAGCCCTACGCGCTCGCGATCCTCGACATGAACATGCCCGGCATGGACGGCCTCACCTTGGCCCGCCGCATCCGAGACGACAACACCTTGGCGAGCACCCGGCTGATCCTGCTGAGCTCGGGCGCCGCCTCGGTCACGGAGGCGCAGCGCGGCGCCGCCGGCCTCGCCGCGGCGCTGACCAAGCCCGTGCGGCAATCCTCGCTGTATGATTGCATCGGCACGACTCTCGCCGACGGCCCCCGCCCGGCCGGTCCGGCCCACGCCGCGGCACCCCGCCCCGACGCTCCCCCCACGCGGCGCTTCCGCGTGCTCGTCGTCGACGACAACGAGGTCAACCGGCGCATCGTCATCCTGCAGCTCGAGAAGCTCGGCTACGCGGCCTCCGGCGCGGCGGGCGGACGGCTGGCCCTCGACCTGCTCGAACGGGAACGCTATGATCTCGTCTTCATGGACTGCCAGATGCCCGAGCTCGACGGCTACGAGACGACCCGCATCATTCGCGACAAAGGCGCGACGCTCACGCGCCGCCTCGTCGTCGTCGCGATGACCGCCAACGCGCTCGAAGGCGACCGCGAGAAGTGCATCGCCGCCGGCATGGACGACTACATCGCCAAGCCGGCGCGAATCGAGGACATCGCGCGCGTCCTCGGCCGCTGGGACACGCCCGTCCAGGCGGGCCCGCTGCGCGACCTCCGAGAGATCGCGGGCAAGGACTTCAAGTCGATGCTTTCTTCCTTCATCGCCAACTCGCAACGCCTCGTCGACGACGCCGCCCTCGCCGCGGCCAACGGCGACCTCGCCCAAGTTCAGCAGATCGGACACAACCTGCGCGGCTCAAGCGGCACCTTCGGCGCCTCCGCCCTCGGCGACCTGTGCGCCGAGCTCGAGGAGATCGCGCAATCCGGTCAGACCGCGCGCCTCGACGCGGCCGTCGACGAGCTCGCCGCCGAGTTCCAGCGCGTGCGCCGCGCGATGGAGGCGCTGTGAGCCCCCAGC
>JAYTIP010000395.1:0-5519 GCA_043731745.1 Elusimicrobiota bacterium
CGGCCAAGCTGTACGCGGACCCGGCGATGATCCGGCTCAAGGAGCTGGAGATCATGGCCGAGTTCGCGAAGAAGTCGGGCAACACCTTCGTATTCGGCCAGGCGCCGTTCATGAAGGCTCCGTAAAGAACCCGTCGCGGGACGCCGCGGCGGGTTCCTTACCCGCCGCCATAGCTCAAAAGTAGAGCTCCCGCCTCGTAGCCGGGAGACCTCGGCGCGATACCGAGTGGCGGCTCCATTTCTCGTCTGTTACCCTAAGGAGACACTATGCCGATCCTGAAGATCGTGAACGCGCGCGTGCCGGTGAAGATCTGGTCCGACGACGTCGAGCCGGACGCGCTCAAGCAGCTCAAGAACATCGCCGCTTTACCCTTCGTGTTCAAGCACGTGGCGGCGATGCCGGACGTGCATCTGGGAAAGGGAGCCACCGTCGGGTCGGTGGTCGCGACCCTCGGAGCCGTCGTGCCGGCCGCCGTCGGAGTCGACATCGGCTGCGGCATGTGCGCGGTGAAGCTCGAGGGTATCAAGTCCTCGCGTCTCGACGACAAGCTGGCGGAGTTGCGCTCGAACATCGAGCGCTCGGTCCCGGTCGGGTTTCATGAGAACCGGGTCGTGGATACTCATACCCAGAACTGGGCGCGTTGGGCCGACTTCGGCGGACTGCACAAGCGCGCGCAGGGGCTGAAGGGGAAGGCTCTGCGTCAGCTCGGCTCGCTCGGCGGCGGGAACCACTTCATCGAGATTTGCCTCGACACCGAGGACAATGTCTGGGTGATGCTCCACTCCGGTTCGCGCAACATCGGGAAGAGCCTGGCGGAATACCACATCACGAGCGCGAAGGGCCTCATGCGCAAGATGTTCGTGGATCTGCCGGACCCGGACCTGGCTTACTTCGCGGCGGAGACTCCGGAGTACGACGCGTACCTACGCGATCTACTGTGGGCGCAGGACTACGCGCTGATGAACCGCGAGGTGATGATGAAGCGGGTGCTCGATCAGGTGGGACGCGCCCTCGGCGTCGAGCCGAAGGCAGAGCTGTCGGTCAACTGCCACCACAACTTCGCGGTGCCGGAGACGCACTTCGGCCGCGAGGTGATGGTGACCCGCAAGGGAGCCGTGCGCGCTCGCAAGGGCGACATGGGCATCATCCCGGGCTCGATGGGGACCAAGTCCTACATCGTGCGCGGCAAGGGCGAGCCGGAGTCCTTCGACTCCTGCTCGCACGGAGCGGGACGCGCGATGTCGCGCACGGCGGCGCGCAAGCGCTTCACCGAAGCGGACCTGCGCAAGCAGACCGAGGGAGTGGAGTGCCGCAAGGACGAGGGCGTGATCGACGAGATCCCGGCGTCCTACAAGAAGATCGAGACGGTCATGAAGAACCAGAGCGATCTGGTTGAGATCGTCGCCGAGCTCAAGCAGGTGCTGTGCGTGAAGGGTTGAACGGGAAGGGCTTTCGCCGCGAGGCGGGAGCCCTTCTTTTTTTGGTTACGGCGCGTACCGGTAGTGCCCGATGATTTTCCAGTCGAAGAGGACGCTCTCCGCCTGCGGGCCGCGCCCGATGTTGTGGACGACGCGCCCCGGCCCGGTCACCAGGCCGATGTGGGTCACGCCGCCTCCCAGGTCCCACGCCACGATATCGCCCGGGGCGTAGTCCGCGGCGTTTTTCGTCGCGGGCAAAGCCGCGCCGCGTCGCGTGAAGTACGCCATCAGGTTCGGCACGCGACGATGATCGATGTTTGAGTCGGGTTCTCGTCGTCCCCAATTCTTCGGATAAGCCGAGAACGCCTTAAGCATGTCCTCGTGCACGGCTTTCTGCAGATCGAGCCCGCCCTTGCGAAATGCGCGGATCACGACATCGGTGCAGACGCCGGTCCCCGCGGGCACGTCACCGCCGGGATAGGGGATGCGCACGTACTTGCCGTCGTAGACGACGCGCTCACGGGTTTGGGCCTGAGCCGCGGCGACGACCGTCTGAGCGAAGTCCGCGCGCGCGGTAATCGGGAGGGCGAGCAGGAGGACCAAAAGCCCGAGACGCATGGCTTACTTCTTGGTTTCCGGAACCAGCTTCGAGAGGTCGGGCATGCCGGCGGCCGCCGCCGCGGGCGCCGCTCCGGCGGGAACGGCGGCCTTGCCTCCTCCCCCGCCCGCCGCACCGCCCGACATGCCGATGCCGGAGCCGCCGTTGAGGCCGGAGAACGCGCCCGAGTTGAGCCTGGGCTGGTTGAAGGCCTTAGGCTGGGGCTTGGCCGGCGCGGCGGCCTTGACGACCGGCGCGGGTGCCGCGACCGGCGGCGGCGCCTCGACGGGCGCGGCCTCGGGGGCCTTCGGCTCGGGCTTGGGAGGCTTCATGTCCTCGTCGACCTGAAGCATCATCCCGGATTTCGCCGGGACCTCGCTGACGATGGGGATCGGGGCCGGCGCGGTCGCCGCTTCCTGGGCGCGGGACGGGAAGAGCTTGCGATAGTCTTTCGAGGCTTCCGCGACATCGGCCACGGCCTTGTTGGCAATGTACATGCGCCAGCCGCCGAAGGCGAGGCCGGCCAGAAATAGAACGAACAAAGTCACTCGGACCGGGCTCAATGGGGGCGCTTCGTCTTCGTCCATGGCGATCTTAGTGTAGCGGGGGCCAGGAATTAATCAAGGGGTCAGCGGCGCTTGAAGGCGAACGGGCTGAAGGCCTGCATCACGGGCATGACCTGGATGCGGTTGATGTTCACGCGGCGCGGCAAGGTCGCCGACCAGTAAATCGTCTCGGCGATATCGTCGGCCGAGAGCGGGTCGATCCCCTGGTAGGGCGCGGCGGCCTTCTGCGCGTCGCCGTGAAAGCGCACGAGCGAGAACTCCGTCTCCGCGAGCCCCGGCTCGATGTTCGTCACGCGGATGTTGGAGCCGAGCAGATCGGCGCGCAAATTCAGCGCGAACTGCTTCACGAAGGCCTTCGTGGCGCCGTAGACGTTGCCGCCGGGATACGGGAAGTCGGAGGCGACCGAGCCGAGCAGGATCACATGGCCCTCGTCGCGCTTGACCATGCCGGGCAAGACTGCGCGCACGGTGTACAGCAAACCATTGATATTGGTCGCGATCATCCCATCCCAGTCCGCGAGGTCCGACTCGTGCGCGGGGCCGAGGCCGAGCGCCAGGCCCGCGTTGGCCACGACGAGGTTGATTTTCGCGAACTCCGCGGGCAGGGCCGACAGCGCCGCCACGGTCTGGCGGTTGTCGCGCACATCGAACTCGGCGGTGCAAAGCCGCTTGCCCAGTTCCTTCTTGAGCTTCTTCAGCCGGTCGCCGCGGCGGCCCGTGGCGATCACCTTCGCGCCCGCCTTCACGAAGCGCCGGCACACGGCCTCGCCGAAGCCGGAGGTGGCGCCGGTGACCAATACGGTCAGAGATTTGGGATCGAGGGCGGTCTGCGTGGGTTTTATTTTTCTCATCACCTGAGTCCTATAATCACGACGATGTATTGCACCGACTGCAACGCCAGCCCGAGCGCGATGAGCGCGAAGCCGATCCCCGCGAGCTGGCGTTCGGGCAGATTCTCGATCCACCACTCGACTCGCGGGCTCACCATGCCGATAACGAGGCTGACGAGGCCCACGACGAGCCCGATCGTCATGCCGAAGCCGAGCGAGTCCATGCGCCGCGTCTCGATATAGCCCGTCAGCGCTCCCGCGAGCCCGACGGCGCCCGCGCGCACGAGCCCGGCCTTCCAGGCGCGCGGCCGGAACTTACGGTCGTAGGAGCCCGCGTCGTAGTCGTACGTCGGCGCGAAACGCAGCCGGTAGACGATCGAGAGAAACAGGGCGTTGAGCAGCCCGAAGACCACCGCGAATTCGCGTCCGAAGCGGTGCAGGCACGCCAGGCCGAGCAGCAGGCCGCGCGCGACGCCGAAGTAGGGCACGTTGAACAGCGGAGAGCTGCCGTACTTGCGCTGGTGATAGGCCACGCGCCAGAACTCGAGCGCCAGGACGCCGCCGAGGCCGGCGCCCGCCACGAGTCCGAAGAACGGCCCGAAGACGACGCCGTAGCCGAAGCCGAAGATCAAGCCATAGGTGACCGCGCGCATCCCGAGGCCGAGGGGGCCGGAGCGGCCTCCCAGCAAATCGTAGGTCAGGTACACGCCGCCGAGCGCGTCGCAGAAAGTCCCCGATACGCCGAACCAGGCGAGTTCCTTATTGGTGAGCATCGGCGACATTATCGCAAAAAGGCGCCCCCGGCCGTTGAAGGCCGGGGGCGCCCGCTCACCAGGGAGGACTTACTTGCAGTCGGCCGCGGCGCGTTCCGCCACTTCCTGCACGCGCTCGTGTTGGAACTCGAGGCCTCGAATCGTCGTCGCGACGGTCTCGATCAAGGACACATGGCACACCTCGCCCTCGATCGCGGTCTCCTTGCGCAGGATCACGCGGATCTTGATCTCGTCGACGCCCGCGCCGTCCTTCAGGATGTTCTGCGGTCCGAGGCCGGCGCCGCAGCGTCCCGCGGCGACGCACGGCGCGCCTTCGCGCGTGTTTCGGTGATTGAGCACCGTGAGGTCGGCGAGGCCCGGCACCAGCACCTTGAGCATCGGGCCCGAGTAATCGGCGGCCGAGCACTTGACCGTCAGAGCGTTGAGCGGCGTGCTCACCGTCGTCGTGCGGTCGCTGACGATCGCCAGCTCCGCCTTCGTCTTCGCCGTCTTGGCCGTCGCCTGGAGCGCCGCCATCGGAGCCGCGAACACGAGGCCCGCCTCCTGCGCCCCCGCCGGCGCCGCCAGCAGTCCCAACAACGCCAACGCTTGGATCTTCATGTTCGATTCCTCCGTTTTACCGTCCGCCTCATCATCGCACGAAATCGACGATCTACTCCAGTTCATAATATTGATGTTTGTATTGCGTTTTCGTCATAATAGGCCGTGGACCTGTACCAGCTCAAATACTTCCTCGAAGTGGCCCGAGAACTCAACTTCACCCGAGCGGCGGAAAACCTCGGCGTCTCCCCCTCCGCCGCGAGCCGCAGCGTGGCCTTGCTCGAGCGCTCGGTCAAACGCAAGCTCTTCGCCCGCACCAAGCGCCGCGTGAGCCTCACCGTCTTCGGCCAAACCCTCAAGGCGCGCGCCGAGACGATCTTCGACGAGGTCGAAAGGGCGCGGCTGGAACTCGAGGGCGACGCCGGCGCCCCCGCCTCTTTGCACGTCGCGAGCCGCGAGATGATCACCAACTACCTTCTGCCCGGGCCGTTGGCCGATTTCAAGAAACGCTACGGCGCCACGCGCTTCGGCCTGTTCGAGCTCGACGCGTCGGCCTTGGCCGACGCCCTCAAGAAGGACCAGGTCGATTTCGGCTTCCACTACTCCGAACTCGTCGACCCCGCCGTCGAGTGCCGCCTGCTCGGGCGCCTGCGCTCGCATGTCTACGCCGCCAAGGGCCTCACCGGCGACGCCTTCATCGTTCCGCGCCCGTTCCGCCCCGATCCGTCCGCGCCGAGCGCGGACGGCTACCCTGATCGGGAGCGGCCGCGCGAAATCCTTTACGAAGCCGAATT
>JAYTIP010000396.1:0-2963 GCA_043731745.1 Elusimicrobiota bacterium
CGGCGCCTGGGCGAGTGGGACAAGAAACGCGACGGGACCTTCGCGGATTTTTATCCGCGGCTGCTGTCGGTCTTTCGAGAGGAGTTGGCCGCTAGGGCTTCAGCGCGGGGGTCAAAGCCGCCGCGTCGCCGACGACCACGGTGACCATCTTGTCCGGGTCGAGGTACTTCCGCGCGACGCGCTGGATGTCCTCGGGCGTCAGGGCGTTGAGCCGCTCGAGGTAAATCGCGAGCTCCCGCTCGGCCGACTGCTTGTTGCGTTCGTAGCCCGCGAGCGAATCCGCGGTGTAGTCGATCGAGGAGAGCTTGAGAAGGAACAGCCCCGCGAGGTAACGCTTGGTCGCCTCGAGAGTCTGCGCGTTCACCTGGCCGTCGCGCATGCCCGCGATCTCCTTGCGCATCTCGGCGAGCGCCTCGGCGACGACCGCGTTGCGCACTTCCGCGCTCGCGGTCCAGAGCATGCCCTTTTCGAGGTTCTGGGGCCGGGAGTACGCGCCGTAGGTGTAGCCGTGGTCCACGCGCAGGTTCACGAAAAGACGCGAGGTGGCGGAGCCGCCGAGCATCTGGTTCATGACCAGGAACGCGAGATAATCGGGATCGGTCGGCTTGAGGTCGAAGGCCTGTGAGATCGTCAGATTCGCCTGTTTGGAGCCCGGGCGATCGACGAGCGAGGTGCGGGACGCCTTCTGCTCGGGAAATGCGGGCACCGAGGACGCGGACGCGGCTCCGGTCCAATTCGCGAACGCGGCCTCGAGCTGCGCGCGCAAGGCCTCGGGCTCCGCGTCGCCGGTGAGCACGAGCGTAGCGCCGTTGGCGGCAAGAGCGCGGCGGGCGAACTCGGCCGTCTTCTCGCGCGTGATGGCGCCGACCTGCTCGTCGGTGAGCGCCGGCTTACCGTAGGGGTGGGCGACGCCGAATAGCTCGGACTTCATCTTCTCCGACGCCATGAAGTCGGGCTTGGAGCGCTGGATCTTGAGCTCCTGGACCTTGTTCTCCTTCCAGAGCGCGACCTCGTCCTCCGGGAAGGTGGCGCGAGCCAGGACGTTGGACAGCTCCTTGAAGAAGGCGGGGGCGTTGCGCGACAGTCCGGCCGCATCGACGCTGATGCTTTCCAGGCCCCGCGAGATATCGAGCTTCCAGCCCAGGCCGGCGAACGCGGCTGAGAGGGCGCGCGCGTCGCGGCCCTCGGCGCCTTGAAGCAAGAGTTCGGACACGGCGGCCGACAGGCCGTCCTCGCCGGCGCGCTCGGCGACGCGGCCGCCGGGGATGGACAGGCGCGCCTCGAGCAGCGGCAGTCTCGAGTCACGGGCGAACACGACCTTCAGGCCGTTGGTCAAGGTAAAGCGCGACAAATTCGGCACCTGCGCGGGGCGCTGCGCGTCATTTTCGGGGCGCGGGTCGCCTTCGGGGCGGGGCTTCTGCGCCGGGGCCTCGGCGGCCTTGAGCGCGGGGGCGACGGCGAGCTCGGGCGCGGGGCGGGCCTCGACGACGGCGCGGCCTTTCCCGACGATCCAATCGTTCATCGCGGCCTTCACATCCGCGGCGGTGACCGACATCAAGAGAGCGAAATCGCGAGAAAGATCCTCTGGGTTGCCGACGAGGGCGGCGTAGGAGCTCATGGTCTTGGCTCGGTCGATGAGCTGCTCGAGGTCCTTGGTCCACGACAGCTCCATCGTGGTCTTGGCCGCGGCGAGTTGCTCAGCTCTCGGTCCTTCGGCCGCCATCTGGGCCAGCACGCGGTCGGTGATCGCGAGAACGGCGTCGGCCGTCACGCCGGGCTTCATCGAAGTCATCAGGCCGAACAGGTCTGGGCCGCCGGGGTTGTTGGGTCCGGTCCACCACGGGAAATTGGTGCTCGCCGACAGCGCGATCTTGGCGTCCTTGACGAGCGCGCGGTACAACGGGCTGTCCTCGCCGGCGCCCAGGATCTCGCCGAGCAGGGTCAGCGCCCAGTAGGCCTTCGTCCCGCGCTCGGGCGCGTTCCACGCCGTCATGAGCAGCGGGACCTTGGCGAACTTGTCGTCGACGACGCGGCGCGTCTCGCCGGTCATTCGCGTCTCGGTCAAATCGGGCGCGGGGGCGATCTCGCGGCGTTCGAGCGGGCCGAAGAAGCGCGCCGCCAACTCGCGGGCCTCTTCCTCCGTCACGTCGCCGGCCATGGCGAGCACGGCGTTGTTGGGAGCGTAGTGCGCTTTGTAGAAGGCGCGCACATCTTCGAGGCGCGCATTGCGGACATCCGCTTCCTCGCCGATCGTCGTGTGCTGGTTCTGCCACTTGCCAAACGCCGTCTCCGCCATCCCGGCGTCGCGAGCCTTCGCGTACGCGGCGTTGGTGTAGCGCAGGCTCATCTCCTCGAGCACGACGGCCTGCTCGAGCGCCAACGCGCGCTCGTCCACGTTGAGCGTGCTCATGCGCTCCGCCTCGGCCCAGAGCACGGTCTTAAGCGCCGACTTCGGCACGACGGAGTGGTAGGTCGTGTTGGTGCGCATCGTGTACGCGTTGCGCACGCCGCCGCTGCCTTCGATGAGATGCGAGATCTCGCGGGGCTTGAGGCTCTTGGTCCCCTGCGCCATCAAGTGCTCGAAGAGATGGGCGAAGCCGGAAAGTCCCTGAGTCTCGTGCTGGGAGCCGACCTTGTAGGTGATCGAGACCGCCACGACCGGGCTCGTCTTATCGGTGTGCACGACGACCGTCAACCCGTTGGGCAGCTTGAAAGTCTTCACCGGCAAAGAAAGACCGGGCGTCGCGGCGCTCTCGACGCCGGCGACGGAGGAAGCGTCGTCCGTCGTCGGCTTCTTTGCCGTAGAACCGTCGAACGCGTTCGCCGCCTGCTCGGGCTTCTCCGGCGTCGCGGCGGCGGAGCGCAGAACGGGCAGGGGGGCGGTCTCGGGCTTCAGGTTCTTGATCGGTTCCATGGCTTTGACGGGTTCGAGCGCGACCGGGGTCGCGACGGCCGCCGCGGGC
>JAYTIP010000397.1:0-20614 GCA_043731745.1 Elusimicrobiota bacterium
AGACGGAGCAGCTGCTCGTCAATTGGTCGCCGAAGGCGGCGCAGGCCGCCGAGGCCGCCGCCGAAAAAGCCGCGGTGCCCGCCGGCCTGATCGGCAAGCTCACCTGGCCTTTGCGCGAGGCCAAGTTCCTGGCGAAGGCCTTCCGAGCGTCGCTCGTGACGCCGACCTCGAGCGAGATCTTCGGCGGCTTCGCGACGAAAACCTTTCCGCTCGTGACTTCGATCGGCGTGTACTGGGCCGCGGTCGGCCTCGCGCATCCGCTGGCGCTCGCGGGCCTGATCGGTTTGAGCCTCGGCCAGGAAGTGTTCCACGGCTTCTTCCTGAAGAGCTGGAACAACTTCCAGGAAGAGCTGCGCCGCGCGCGCGGCTTCAACTACCAGATGTTCTTCAACTTGGCCTACATGCAGGGCTTCGGCACTTTGTACCGCCTGCTCTCCTGGTCGGCGAACAAGAACAGCGTGACGCCGCCGTGGTCGGTGCATTACTGGAAGGACATCGCGGTGATGTCGGTGATCGGGACCTTCTTCGGCGTGCTCGGCTACAACAGCTTAAACGCCCTGTACGCGAAGGGATCGATCAACCGCTGGCAACACTCGGGCATCCAGCAGTTGCGCGACCTGTGCTTCCTGCTCGCCGGCCCCTTCTTCGCCTCCGGCTCGATGACGGTGTTCTGGAGCATCTTCCTCTTTCAGCAGTCGCTCGACCTGGCGATCTCGCTCTGGGCCGGCCGCGCGCAGGCCAAGCCGATCTTGTTCGTCACCAGCGCCGCCGTCGCCGCCTCTCCCGAGTTCAACGAGAAGTATCCCGAGGCCGGTCTGAAGACCGAGTCTCCTCTTAAGCAGGCCGTCGGCGCCGTCGCCGGCAACCCACTCGTGCGCCTGATGACCTGGCCCGCCCGGGCTCTCTGGAAGAGACTGCGAACATGGGGATGAAGACCCTGCGCCGCGCGCTCGCCTGCGCGCTGTCGTTGCTGATCGCGCTCTCGGCCGCGCCTTCCTACGCGCAGGTCGTGGCCGGCGAAGGTGCCATCGGGCGCGTCACCCTCGGCGCGTCCGTCCTCGCCCCCACGATCACGCCGCTGACGGGCCCGTCTGCCCTCACTCTTAATTCCTCGCTCGTCCCGTCGCTGACGCCGACGCCGGCTCTCGCCGCTCGGCTCACGCCCGCCGCCGAAGTTCCCGAGGCTCTTAAAGCCGTCCCTGTCGCGGCGGCGATTCCCGTCGCCCAGGCCGTCGCCACCCCGGCGGCGCTGACCGCGTCCGCTCTCCCTGCCCCTGCCGCCGAAGCGGGCCACACCGAAGCGGAAATCGCCGCGTTGCGCAACGCGTGGCAGACCGCGCATGCGCTCGTCGAGCCCGTTGCGGACGCGCCGAGCACGCTTGCCGAAGCGCCGATTTTAGAAAAGCCCGCGCGCGAGTACACCGCGTCTCCCGCGGACTGGCGCGATCAGATCCTGCACTTCATGCTGCTCGACCGTTTTGCTCGCGGCGGCAAAGCGAAGACTTACGGCGACCAAGCGAAGGGTGACTCGCGCCACGGCGGCAACATCCGCGGCGTCATCGAGAAGCTCGACTACCTCAAGGGCTCGGGCATCACGACCTTGCTGCTGTCGCCGGTCAACCAGAACCAGGCTCAGTCCTATCACGGCTACGCGCCGGTGCACATGTTCGCCGTCGACCCGCACATGGGCACCATGGCCGACTTCAAGGAGCTCGTGGCCGAGGCCCACAAACGCGGCATGTTCGTGGTGCTCGACTGGGTGCTCAACCACAGCGGTCCCGTCTTCGAGTACAAAGAGGGCTCGCAGTGGCGAGGGCTCGAGGGCCAGCCCAAGGAGATCGGCGAGTGGACCGAGTCTTTGCTTCCGAGCGACCTCAAAGACCCCAAGCACTTCACCCGCCGCGGCGTGATCGACAATTGGAAGGATCACGCGCAGGCGACCAACGGCGACTTCCCCCCGAACTACCGCCACTACGCCTCCGACAAGAAGGAGACCGCCGACGCGCTGATCCACATCGCCAAGTGGTGGATTCAGGAGACGGACATCGACGGCTTCAGAGTCGACGCGGTGCGCCACATCGCGCCCGGCTTCGTGCCCGTGTTCTCCAAGGCGGTCAAGGAGTACGCCGCCTCCATCGGCAAGAAGAACTTCTTCCTCGTCGGCGAGAACTCGACCGGCGTGGACGCCGATCTGATCCCCCACGTGACCAGCGACGGCCTCGACAGCGCCTTCAACTACCCCGCCTACCGCCGCGAGACCTACGCCCAGCACGGCAAGGCCCCGACGCGCGTGCTCGAGGACAGCCTGCGCTCCTCGTTCCAGACCCTCGGCGCGATGACGGGTCAACTGCTGCGCTTCATCGACAATCACGACGTGTACCGCTTCCTGCGCCTGGGCGAGCCCGAGGCCCAGCTCAAGGTGGCGCTCGCCTATCTTCTCCTCTCCATCGGCATCCCGATGACCTACTACGGCACCGAGCAGGGCTTCCGCCAAGACACCGATCGCCTCGACCCCGAGGGCCCGGACCATCCCGCCGATCCGCGCAACCGCGAGGACCAGTTCGCCGACGGTCAGTTCAAGTCGGACAGCTCCGCGGGCGACAAGTTCGACGCCGAAAACGAAATCTACAAGTGGCTGGCCAAACTGGCCGGCGTGCGCAAAGAGTACGAGGCGCTGCGCCGCGGTGAACAGTGGATGCGCTGGTCCGACACGACCGGCGCGGGCCTGTTCGCCTTCTCGCGCATTCACGACGGCAAGGAGATCGTCGTCGCGATCAACTTCGGCGCGAATCCCGTGACCGAGACGATGTGGGTCGACGCCGGCATCAGCCCCAAGGGCACCGTCTTCAAGGACGCGCTCGACGACGCCTACCGCGCCGAGGTCGGCGACCTCCCGGGCATGAAGATGATGATGCCCGGCTCCCAAATCTCCGTGAGCGTTCCACCTCGCGGCGTACGCGTCCTGGTTCGTGACGCGCGGTAAATCCCTCCCGTCCTGGGCGGGAAAGGTTCTCTATCTCGTGATGCTCGACCGTTTCGCCGACGGTGATCCCTCCCGCAACGACTTCGGCCGAGACGAGTACTCCGCGACCGATCCCGAGAAGTTCCAAGGCGGCGACCTCGAAGGTCTGCGCCGGCGCCTGCCCGGACTCAAGCGCCTGGGTGTGGACGCCGTGTGGATCACGCCGCCGACCTACGGCCAATGGGTGAACCCCGCCATCGCCACGCGCGGCTATCACGGCTACTGGCCTTACGATTTCACCGCCGTCGACCCTCACTTCGGCACGCTCGAAGACTATCGGCGCATGGTCGCCGACGCCCACGCGCTCGGCATTAAGGTCATCCAGGACATCGTCGTGAACCACTCTGCGAATTATTTTACCGTCACGGGCGAGGGCTACGATCCCAAACATCCGGAACGGAATTGGCGCGCCCTACCCGGCACCTATCCGCCCGACGGCGAAGCGAAGGCCCCGAACGATCCCGTTTTCAAGATGAACGACGCGCGGGACCCCGAACACCGCAAGGCCGCGGTCTACAACTTCACGCCGAACATCGACGATTACCGGGATCGGCGGCAAACGTTGACGCACGCGATGGGCGATTTGGACGATATTAATTTAGATAACGCCGTCGCCGCGCGCAGAATGCGCGAGATTTACCGTTTTTGGATCGAACAGGTCGGCGTGGATGGAATGCGCGTCGATACGGTGTATTACACGCCCGAAGGGTTCTACGACGAGTTTCTCCACAAAAAAGATCCCAACGACCTCGGCCTCAAGCCGTTCGCCGCCGCAGGCGGCAACCCCGAGTTCTTGGTCTTCGGTGAAGTCTGGTCCTACGACTACAAGGCCATCGGGAAATATCTGGAGGGCCCGAAGGGCCCGCGTCTGGACTCCGCCGTTGATTTGCCGTTGAACGAAGCGTTGAATCAGGTTTTCTTCCGAAAGGCCGCCACCGATCACATGAAGGTCCCCCTGGCCGCGGCGAAGCGCAACCCCGAGCTGTGGGTCACCTTCGCGGATAATCACGACGTTGAACGGGTTTACGCGCGCGGTACGCCGCGCGCAGCGCGGCAATGTTTAGCCGCACTCTTCACGCTCCCCGGCCTTCCGTGTATTTACTATGGGACGGAGGCCGGTCTCACCGGGGCACGCCAGCAAATGTTCGACGAGTCGTTAACGGACGCGAAGCGTCCGGAAAATAAGTTCCTACGCCGTCTCATTTCCCTACGCAAGGAACATGCGGGCCTCGCCGTAGGCGAGGCGTCCGTGGAGAATTCCGGGGCGTCGTGTGGAATCTTGTCGTACGTCGTTAAAAGCGGTAAAGATCGTTACCGAATCATCTTCAACACCGCCCCCGAACGCCGTGCTTACTCCTTGGCCAACTCCGGTAAGGGCGTCAAAACCTTGCTCGCTTCGGACGCCATTGCGTTGTCGTCGGTCCTTTCCCTTCCCCCCGAGTCGTTCTTGATCCTGGATGAGAGCCGTGCCCCCGTGAAATCTCCATCCGTTGCCGTTCCGAAACTCACCGTGAAGGGCCCCGGCCCGTTCAAAGAACCGTTCCCAGTGAAGTTCTCCCTCCCGAAGGGCGCCAAGCCGAAAAAGCTCGAGCTCCTGTGCGACGATGATCTGGATCGTCGCCGCCTCGTGAAGGATCTCAAAGGCGGCGTTCTCACCGCCGACCCCGAGATCCTCGGCGGAGGAAAAAGAACTCTCCGTTTGTTATCAACGGCGTCGAACGGAATGAGAACTCTCTCGACGGCCGTCAGCGTAGACTTGAGATGTTGTGATCGTTTACTTGTCGAACGCGGAGTTCCTCCGGCCAACAAAGGCGGCTTCGCCGGCCGCCGCCTGCGCGCCCCTGTCGAGGCCAGCTACGACGGCCAGCTGTCCCTCGAACGCGTGCGCGTCTGCGCGCGCGGACGCGATCTCAAGATGGAGCTTCTCATGAGCCGCGTCACCGACTCATGGAACCCTCCCGAAGGCTACGACCACGTCTACTTCGGCGTCTACTTCCAATTTCCCGGCCGCCACGGCGTCGACGCCCTCCCCAAAATGGGCGCGAAAGTCCCCGGCTTCCGTTGGGACGCCGGTTTCTTGCTCTACGGCTGGGGCTCGCGCTCCTTCGCCGCGAAAGGCTCAGGCCCCGACGCCTACGGCCCGCCGCTGCCGGGCGAGGTCAAGCAAGGCGCCAATCCCGCGCGCCGCACGGTGAACTTCCTGTTTTCTGAACGGTGCTTCGGAAAGGTGAAGAGCTTCGCCGGCGCGAAGGTCCTGATCACCACCTGGGACGGCTATCTAGGCGAATTACGCGCGCTGTCCGCTTCGCCCGAGGACTGGGCGTTCTCCGTCGCCGACGGCGGCCCGCTCGACGCGCCCAAAATATACGATCATATGCTCCTCGATCTATGAGCTCAGGCGAACTCGTCGTCCTCGCGCGCGACCTCGATGAAAACGGCGCTCCCGTGCGCGCCTACTTCGCCTTCAACGGCGACGCTTCCCCCAAGCGCGTCACCGCCGCCGCGGAGCTTCCCGAATCGACCTCCGTTCTTTTCATCCTGACGCCGACCAAGACCTACTCCGAAGGCATGGGCGGCGGCGGCTCCGAGCGCTCCCCCGAGGACCGCGCGTTCTGGCGCGCCCTCTCGGCCCGCTTCGGCGACAAAGCCTCGTGCGCGCTCGCCGACGGCCCGAAGGAAGAGTCGGGCTCCGGCCCCCGCTCCTTCGTCGAGTTCCACCCGTCGATGCTCAAGAACGCGCCGGCGCTGCTGCGCGAGCAGTGGACCGTCCCCAACCGCCAGGACTACATGTACCTGGCCACGAAGACCTTCGGTTTAAACCTCGTCGTGCGCGTGGTCTTCATGATCATGCCGGTCCGGACCGGCGGCTTGGCCTTGATGCGCGCGGCGATCGCGCTGTTCTGGTACCAGCTGCAGGACACGGTCTTCACCGTGTTCGGCCAGACTTATATGAAATTTCTCGGCCGCATGACCGGCATGCTGCGCGTCGGCCCGCTGTGGCTCGGCGACTTCTCGTTCGTCTACTTCCAGCTTTGCTTCTTCGAGTTCCTCAACCGCCTCGTGCTGGGACCGCTCGGGATGAACCCGCTCGTCTACACCTGGCACGGCATGGCCCTCATTTTCCTCAACATCATCCAGGGCATGATCTCCGGCGGCCCGCTGATCCCCGCGATCAATAAGGCGCGCCGCGCGGGCGTCATGTCGCATTCCGGAATGATGCATTGCTACCAGCTCTCGAGCCTGACCATGCAGTTCGGGCTGTTCGCGAGCTTCGGGTACCAGAAGTTCTACTTCCTGCTGACGACGGGCACCCTCGTGCTCTCGTGGGGCGGCTACGCGCTCTTCACCTTGTTCTTCCTCGATCCGCCCCGCAAGGCCGCGGATCCCGCGCTGACCCAGCGCCTGCTTGCCGCCGCGCGCTGACGCGCGCCGAAATTGATAGGCTTGCCGCATGAAAGACCGCATCACGCCCCAATTCATCGCCGCGATCCCCAAATCCGACCTGCACCTCCACCTCGACGGCTCGTTGAGGCTCAAGACCTTGATCGAGCTCGCGCGCGAGGCCAAGGTCAAGCTGCCCTCCTACTCCGAGGCGGGCCTTCGGAAGCTCGTTTTTAAAGAGACCTACAAGGACCTGCCGGACTACCTTCACGGGTTCATGTACACCTGCGCGGTCCTGCCCGACCTCGAGAACCTCTCGCGCGTCGCCCAGGAGCTCGTCGAGGACAACGCCGCCGAGGGCGTGCGCTACATCGAGGTCCGCTTCGCGCCCCAGCTCCACGTGACGAACACCACCGGCGTGCGCGACGTGGTGCGCGCCGTCGCCGCCGGCCTCGCGGCCGGCGCCAAGGCCCACAATAATTCGAAGGCCGTGAAGTCTGGCGAAGATGTCCCTTTCCACTTCGGCATGATCCTGTGCGCGATGCGCCGCTTTAAAAAGGGCATGTCGCCCTACTTCGCCGACATGCTGCGCCTCATGGAGCACGCGCCCAAGGACGAGGTTTACGCGGCGGCGTCGCTCGAGCTCGCGCGCGCGGGCGTGGAGCTCGCGCGCGAAGGCCTGCCCGTCGTCGGCTTCGACCTCGCCGGCGAAGAGGCCGGCTATCCGCCCGCCGACCATTGGGCCGCTTACCAGTACGCCCATAACCACTTCGTGCGCAAGACCGTCCACGCGGGCGAGGCCTACGGCCCCGAGTCGATCTGGCAGGCCGTCACGCAATGCCACGCCAACCGCATCGGCCACGGCACCTTCCTGTTCGCCCACGACATGGTCGTCGACACGAAGATCGAGGACCGCAAGCGGTATGTCGAAGACCTCGCCAACTACCTCGCCAGCCAGCGCATCGGCATCGAAGTCTGCGTGACGAGCAACCTGCAGACCATTCCCTCCCTCAAATCCCTCGACAAGCACCCGATCCGCCAGATGATCGACCACGGACTGTCGGTGTCGATCTGCACGGACAACCGCCTGGTGTCGAACACGACGGTGTCGCGCGAGATGGAGCTGGTGTGCGAGCACGCGAAGGTCACCCGCGTCGAGCTCAAGCGACTCGTCGTCGCCGGCTTCAAGGGTGCGTTCTTCCACGGCACCTTCGCCGAGAAGCGCGCGTTCGTCAAATCCGCGATCGCCCGCTACGACAAGCTCGTCGCCGAGCACTATCCGGCGCCTAAAGGAGCCTAGCGCATGGCGACCTTGATCGAGAAGCCCGCGATCGTCGAGGCCGCGGGCAACAAGCCCAAGATCATCCGCGAGTTCGTGGGGCGTGTGAACACGAAGACCTCTCAGGCGAGCGTGGCGCGCATGTCCAGCCCCGCCGGCTGGGTCGAGCCGGGCCAGACGCCTCAGTTCGACGAGTACACAGTTGTGATTTCGGGTTCTCTTCAGGTTGAAACGAGATCCCAGACGTTCGTTGTAAAGGAAGGGCAGGGAGTCGTCACGCCGAAGGGTGAGTGGGTGCGCTACTCCACGCCCAACGGTCCCTGCGAGTACGTCGCGGTGTGCGTTCCCGCGTTTTCGCCGGACACAGTCAAGCGCGATCTCGCTTAGTTACTACTGATAATCACTGTTTCCTGGAAACAGTCGGAAGATCGGACTATACTAGCGGCGTGCTGGGCTTCCTTCAGGTTCGCTACGCGGACGCCAAACTTGGTCTGCTCACGCCGCCATCCCTAGCAAGCACCCGCCTGATCGCCCCAGTCTTCATCGCCCATGCGCTTCTCTCGCTGGCGATCGTCGCGGTCACCGGCGCCATTCAATGGCACGGAATAAGGTTCGGGCCGCTGAAAGCCGCTCTATTGATCGCTCCATTGATGATCAACTCCCTTCTTGAGGAAATTATCTATCGCGGGCTTCTCATCCCTCATCCAAGCCGTGCCACGTCGCGAGCAAGCATTCTCACGGGATGCGTTCTCAGCGTCGCACTGTACGTCGTTTGGCACCCGATTGCGGCGCGATTTATCTTTGGGTTTCAGGAACATCCGTTCTTCCAATTTCCTCTTCTCCTGGTCGTCGCTGTTCTGGGTGCAGCGTGCGCCGTCGCGTATCGGCTGACAGGCTCTCTCTGGGCGGGAGTCGCGATTCATTGCGCGACGACTGCGATTTGGGCGTTGGGTTTTCTCTAACTACTGATAATCACAATTCGTGGGGAGAGTCTCGGACTTAACTGGCTCCGGAGCCAGTGATTATCAGCAGTAATCCGCGTCAGCGCGGCTCGCCGGGAATGTACGGGCGCGTCGTCCCGTCGTCGTTGAGCACGATGGCCTGATTCGCGTGCTCGCCGTCGAGCCCGGTGAAGAACAGCGCGATCTTCACGCGCGACCACCGACCTGGCTTGGCCAACATGCAATCAAGCAGGTAGTCGCGCATCTTCGCGTAGTTGACCCAGGTGTCGTCGGAGAATCCGATCGTGTGCGGGCCGCCGGGCAGCACCTGGAGCGAATCGGCGAACTGAGCCATGAGCTCGGCCTTGCGCTCGGCGGTGCGGTAGGTGCCGCCCACGCCGTGGAGATTTTCCACGCGCGGCAGATACCTGATGTAGCCCTTGGCCTGCAGGTAGCGAAAGCCGTCGAGCAGTTCCTCGGAGGTGTGCTGGCGCGCGGTCAAGACATAGAACTGCTCGGCGGTGCGGGGATCGCTGAGCGCCTGCACCATCGCGCCCCAGCTGGGACCCTGCCACAACGATTCAGGAAGGTTCTCAACCGCGTACTTGAGGTCGACGGTGAACTGCGGCCCGAAGAAGTTGCGGAAGGAGGCGGCGCCGCGCAGCTCGAAGTCGCGCAGATTCACGCCGTGATAGTCGTAGTCGGTGCCGACCTTCTTTTCGAGCGTCGCGAACTCGGCGGTCGTGACGGGTAGCTCTTCGAAGGCTCCCTTCTTGAACAAGATGACCGTCGTCGGGAAGCCGGGGCCGAAGGCGTTGCCGTCGAGATCCAGCACATAGGCACGGACGGACCCGGCATGACCGGCGGGCTCCGCCATCGCGGCGGCGGGACGGACGGCTTGAAGGGCGAGCGGAACGGGTAGGGCGGGCGATAGCGACGGCGCCGACAGCGTAAAGACCGGGAGAGCACTCGGTGCGAGGGAGAATGGAACGGCGTAGCCCGTGAGCGGAACGGAAATGGAGGGCAGTCGCGTCAGAACCTGCGCGCGGGCGCTGGCGCTGAATACGACGGCGAGCGCGAGCGCGCGGAAACCCTTCATCTAGAACCAACCGCCGCCGACGCCCCACAGATAGCCGCGCACCTCGCGGATTCCCGAAGCGTCGCGCATCATGAGTTCGAGGGCCGGCTTGCCGCCGAACGCCTTGTTCGGACGCTTGACCCATTCGTCGGCGAGCGGATCGCCCATGATCTCGTTGAGACGGCGGAAGACGCCGAGGCACAGCGAGATGCGCTCGAGCGCGTCTCGCGTCAGCGCGGACGGGTCCTTCTTGTACTTCGCGTAGGTCTTCGCGTCCACGCCGAGGACGGCCTGGCGCTCGGCGGCGCTGAGCTTCCACTTGTCGGCGAGCTTGTCGAACGCCCGGAAGCCGGGGCCCGACAGGCGCGCCGCGTTCGCGGTCAGGCCCGCCCACTCGTAGAAGGACTGGCCCTGGCCCGTCTTGAAGCGGACGCCGAGGTCGATCGATTCGAGAGTCTGATCGAGCGTTTTGCGCGCCATCTCGATCTCGTTTTCGGGAGCACGGAAGAAGGCCGCGACTTCGGCTTTCCACGCCTCGGAGACGAGGCCGCCCGCCGCCCCGACGACGCGCGTGCCGCCGCGCGGGCCGACTTTAGCCGATAGCGCCTTCCAGTTGGCTTTGACGAACGCCCAGGCGCGCTCGCGCGTCGCGGGGTTGGAGAGCAGCCACGCGTAGGGCATCCACGCGTCCTGCGCGCGGATTTCATCGGACAGAGTCATCGCCAAATACTGATCGAGAAGCGCGGGTTCGCTGAACTCGGCCAAGGCGCGCAGCATCAGGCTTTTCTGTTCGGGCGTCTTCGGCGCGGCGAGGCGCGCGCGGAAGTCGGCGAACAGCGCCGGATCGTTGCGGCGAGCGGCCGCCGTGAGGATGACCGGGGCCACGGAGGAGTCGATCGAGGCGGGATCGGCCTGATACTTGGCCAGTCGCGAGGAGACCGCGTCTTGATCGAGGGACTTGGGCGCGAGCAGCGCGAGCGCGTTGAGCACGGTCGGGCGCGTCATCGTGACTTCCTGGTTCTCGCCCGCCTTCTTGTCCCAGCCTATCTTCTTGGCGAGCGGGCCGAAGAACTCGGAGGCGAAGGCGCCGAGCGAGTCGCGCTCCGCGTCGGTCTCGGAGAGCTCCTGGCGGATCGTCTTCAGGTAGGCGGCCGCGTCCTCGATGATCAAGCGCGACTCGTCGCCCTTGAACGCGGAGAGCGAATCGAGGAAGGAGGCGACGGGCAGGTTGCCCGCGCGGACCTGGGCCCAGAGATTATTGAGCAGGCCGGCGCGTTCGACGGCGCTGAGCTCCGAGCGGCGCGCGAGCGCCGCGGAGAGAAGCGCGGGGTCGAGGCTGAAACGGTAGTAGCCGAGCTCCGAGGCGTTGGGATAAACCCAGAGCAGTTCCCCAGCGCCGGGCAAGGTCACCGTCTTCGACGCCTTGTCGAGCAGGACGGAGACGGTCCGGGGCTTGCGCTCGCCCTTGAGCTTGTACTTCAGAACGACGGGAATCGACCACTTCGTGTCGTTCTTGAGGTTGAACGCGGAGAAGCGCGACTGTGACAAGGTCAAAGTCTTGCCCTTCGCGGAAACGGCGACGACGGGCACGCCGCCTTGCGAGAGCCAGCCGTCCATCATCTTCTTGACCGGCTTGCCGGAGGCGGTCTCGAGCTCGCGCGCGAGATCGGCGGCGAGGGCGTTCTTGTAGGCGTACTTCTTCATGTACGCCTGGATGCCTTTGCGGAAAGGAGCCTCGCCGATGTAATTCTCGATCATGCGCAGCAAGGCGCCGCCCTTCTGGTAGGACATCGGGTCGAACTGGGCCTGGATCTCGGCCGGGGTCGAGGCCTCGGAGCGCACGGGGCGCGTGCCGGGCAACGCGTCGATCGATAAGGGCGAGCGCTTGCCCTGGTCGAACTCGTCCCAGACCTTCCAGGACGGCTTCCACGCGTCGACGATCTTATAGGCGACCCAGGTCGCGAAGGCCTCGTTGAGCCACAGGTCGTTCCACCAGCTCATCGTGACGAGATCGCCGAACCACATGTGCGTGATCTCGTGGGCGACGACCTCGGCGACGCGGCGCTTGGCGGCGTCGGAGGAGAGTTTAGGATCGATCAGCAACGACGTATCTCTAAACAAGATCGCGCCCCAGTTCTCCATCGCGCCCGAGGCGAAGTCGGGAGCGGCGACCAGGTCGAGCTTGGGCAGCATGAAGCCGATGCCGAAGTACTTGTTTAGATACTTGAGCGAGTGCACGGCCGCGTCGAGCGCGAAGTCGGCCTGCGCGATCTGATCGGGCGCGGCCCAGACGGTGACCGTGGTCTTGCCGACCTGTCGCGAGCGGGACTCGAGGCGCGCGGCGAAGACCGCGAGCAAGTACGACGACATCTTGGGCGTCTCTTGAAAGACGGCGATCTTTCGGTCGCCCACGATCGTCTCCGACTCCTTAGGCATGTTGGAGAGGGGCGTGAGGCCCGCGGGAACGTCGAGCGTCAGCTTGAAGGTCGCCTTGAAGGCGGGCTCGTCGAAGGACGGCAACACGCGGCGCGCGTGGGTCGGCTCGAGGTGGGTGAACGACCACGCTTCTTTCGCGTCGCCGTTTTTGCCGTTGGACTTGTACAAGCCGCGCATGAGCTCGTTCATCTTGCCGGAGTACTCGATCTCGACTTCCGCGCGGCCTTTTAGAGGCGCGTCGAGAGGAATCGTGATGGTCTCCGCCTTGGGATCGACGATCGCGCGCGACGCGTCGATGACGCGGCCCGCCACGACGATCTTGGTGAAGGTCAGGTCGAGCGAGTGAAGCACGAGTTGATTCGACGACTTCTTCGCCTCGATCGAAATCTTGACCTTACCCGTGAACGACGCGCCCTCCGGATTGAGCGCGAGCTTCAAGTCGTAGGAGCTCGGTGTCGTTGTTTTGGACAGGCGTCCGGAGGAAGGGGGCAATGGCGACCGGGCTGAGGACGCGGCGGGAACGAAGTCCTCCGCGCAGGCGGCGCAGGTGTGACCAGGCTTGGACGCGTCGAAATGGGTTCCGAGGGTTTCGGCGGAGGCCGCGGGCGTCTTGGCGAGGCCGGCGGTCAGGGCTTCGAGCACGGGCTTGGCGGCTAAAATTTTCTTGTCGTTCATGATGGGATTAGGCACGGCGGTGACGGGCACGGCCAGGTCCGTCGCGGGCATTATAGAAGGAACGAAGAGCGAAGGGGCGAGGCTAAGAGAAGGCGCCGGGAGTTCCGTCGCGAAAGACGGGGCGGCCAAGGAGGGCGAGACGACGCCCAAAGGCGCGACGGTCAAAGACGGCACCACGGGAACGACGGCCCTCATCTGGGCGAAACCGGGCAAAGGCAAAGCCATCGCCACCGCGACGGCGCAAATCTTCTTCATGCCCTGATTAAACTCAAAAAAATCCGAAACAAGATGGGACCTAGGGGCCTTGAAGGCCCAGACTTTCGGCCTAAGCGGCGCGGTCCAGGACCCAATTATTCATAGACCACTTACCTTTGGAATTTTAACCCCTAGGACTCATCTCCCCGGACCCCGGTCGCGAGTACAATGGCCGCTATGATCAAAACCGCCCTCTCCCTTTATATCGCTCTTTTCCTGGCCGCCGGCCCCGTCGCCGCCCAGGTCGTCGAGAGCGCCGGCGCCGGACGCGCCGCCTCCGGGCCCGCCGCGGCGGCCGGCACCAACGCGGCCCCTCTCACCGGAGCGGGAATCGCCCTTCCCGTCACTTCCGCCGGCCTGACCGGGGGCTTAAGCCCCGCCGTCGCCCCCGTCGTCGCCGCGATTGAAGCCGCCGCCCTCAAGCCCGAGACCCTGCTCTCGCTCAAAGCCGACCCGACCCCCGCCTCTGTGTACGCTCGCGCCTTGATCGCCTCTTCCGAGGCTCCCATCGCTCCCGCCGCCCGCGCCGAAGCCGTGGCCGCCCTAAGTGAGACCGCCGTCGTGCGCATCGAAGGCGCCGTGAAGACGATGACCGCTCAGGCCGCCGCAGCACCCCGCGCCGCCGCCGCCCTCAAAACCGTTTCCGCCGAATTCGCCGGGCTCGTCAACCGCAGCCCCGAGTCACTCGCGGTGACCGCCGCCGCCGCGTCCAAGCCCGCCCCCCTCTCCGCGCCCAAGAGGGCGATGCGCGCGCTCAAGTCCGCCGCCTTCGTCGCGACCATGGCGATCACCATGGCCGTCTCCCCCGCTCTTCACGCCCAGAGCCTGAACCAGTACCTGCCCGTCAACCCGACCCAGATCATGGCCCAGGTCGGCGCGAACCAGAGCCAGGCCGAAGTTCTCCACGCCCGCGACATCAACGACGCGATCGCGAAGTGGACCCCGAGCACCAAGCTCATCATCATCGGCAACCCCGGCCTCGACCAGGGCGAGCAGAACCGCCTCGCCGCCTTCCTCGCCGACAAGCACTGGACGATCATCGTCGCCGAGAACGCGCAGGGCATGTCCTTCCGCGACGTCGACGGCAACACGCGCTCCGGCAAGGAAGCCCTCGAGTTCGGCGCGGGCCAGGGGCTCTTCCGCAAGAACGGCTTCTCTTCGCAGGTCGACGCCGCCTCCGGCCTCTCCGACGGCTCGATCCTCGTCATCAGCATGGGCGAGCACTACCTCTTCCTGCGCAACTCCGAGGCGCAGCGCGTCAACGGCCTCGACGGCGCGACCAACTTCTCCGGCGATCTGGACCAGTGGGCCAAGGCCCGTCTGCGCGCCGGCGGCGACATCGCCGGCGCCGTGAAGGAGACGGTCGTCAACATCGACGCGCGACTCAATTCCTCCGTGGCCTCCGCCGCGCAAAGCGCCAAGTCGACCGTCGCCGACGCGAAGTCCGCCGTCGACGAGTTCGCCCGCGCGCGCGCCTCCTTCGAGCGCTCGCACGGCTCCGTCGCCGGAACGGTCGGCGCCGCCGACCTCTCGGCCCTGCGCGCCCAGATCGCGTCCGCCGACAAGGCTCTCTCCGCCAAGAACCCCTCCGAGGCCGCGCGCCTCGCCTCCGCCGCCGCCAACTCCGCGCGCTCGGCGACGACCGCGATGAGCGGCTACGAGTCCAACTTCACGAGCGGTCAGACCGCGATCACGACCGCGCACGCCGATATCGACGCGCTCGAGAAGGCTTCGAGCTCTTTCCTCGCCAAGCACCCGAAGGCGACGGGCGACTTGGCCCGCCCCGACCTGCGCTCGCTTCGCGAAAAACTTAAGAATGCCGAGGCCTCGCTGGCCGGCAACCCCGCGGGCGCCAAGTCCGCCGCGGCCGCCGTCACCGCCGAGGTCGTGCGCGTGCAGACCGCGCTCAACGAGCACGCCGCCGGCGCCGACCAGATCGCCGCGTCTGAGGCCATGCTCAAGCAGCTCGAGTCCCGCGGCGGCGCCGACGCCGCGTCTCCCGACCTCGTGACCGCCAAGCAGGCCCTGCGCGAAGCGCGCGAAGGCCACGACCTCGGTGCGTCGAACTGGGCCACCCAGCTTCAGTCCGCGAAGTCCGCCTTGGCCAACGCCGAGCGCACGATCACCGACGCGGAGGCCGCCTCCCGCTCCGCCGCGCTCATGCGCCTGTGGATGATGATCATCGCCGGTCTCTTCACGCTCGGCGGCTCCGCCTTCCTCAACTGGCGCGCTCGCAAGGCCAAGGCCGTCGCCGAGGCCGAGCTCCAGAAGTGGGACGCCATCCTCGAGAAGAAGCTCGACACCGTCATCGACGAGCTCGACAAGCGCATGGATGTCTATGTCGGACCCATCTCGGGCGAGAAATCGCGCGGCTGGATCGACGAGACCGCCGCTTCCGCCGCGCAGGTCCGCCAGGACGCCGGCAAGGCCAAGCTTTACCTTGCGATGGCACGCAACATTCACGACCGCGCGACCGCGCTGGTGCGCCCCAAGGCCATGACCGCCGGCTGGATCGCCAACCAGTTCTGGCCTTCACGCTACCTCAAGGCCGAGGCCATGCTCGCCACCGAGCCCCTCACCTTCAAGCCGCAGGACGGCTTCGACGACCTGTTCGAGAAGGCGAGCGACTGGCGCGGCGACCTGTACGGCGAGGCGAAGGACTACGCGCCCGTCTCCGAGAACTTCGAGAGCGTGATGGCGAAGTTCAACGCCGCCTCCAAGTCCGCCGTCTCCGCCCTCGACGAGATCGAGAAGGCGTCCACCGGCTACGGCGCGGCCTTCGACGCCACCGAAGCCGCGATCGGCTCCGCCGAGAAGAAAGCGACGGCCGCCGCCGCCAACGCGTACTTCAAAGTCGACGCGCTCGGCACCATGATCCTGCCGGCAGCGCGCGAGACCCTCGCCGCCGCCCGCGCGAAGGCCGCGAAGAACCCCGTCGGCGCGATGAAGGGCCAGGGAGCGCTCGCCGAGCGCCTCGCGTCCGACTCCGCCGCGCTCGCGGAGCTCGCCGCCTCGATGTACAAGAACGAAACCTCGGCCACCGATCCCGTCGTCGCGGCGCTGACCGCCGCCTCCGTCGGCGTGAAGTGGATCGCGGACTCGCGAGCGGCCCTCGACGCGCAGGCATCCAAGTTGGCGTCGTCACTCTCTAAGAGCGAAGGCGCGAAGGGCCTCGAGGCCCTCAAGGCCGCCTACTCGACGCACGCGTCCAACGCCGTCACGGCCAAGACCGGCCTCGACGCGATTCAGGCCTCCCAGGCCGCCGCGGTGAAGTCCGCCGCGTCGGTCGACGCCGCTCGCGCGACCGTCGCCGCGGCACTCAATCTCGCCGCGAACGACATGCTCCGCGAGACCAAGAACGATCCCACTCAGCGCCTCGAGGGCGCGGCTGACGCCTTCAAGGACGCCCTCGCCAAGCTCGGCAAGGGCGCGCTCGCCGACGCCGAAACGGCCCACCAGCTCGGTGATTCACTCGTCGCTCAGGCCAACGCGATCGTCGCCTCGTCGCTCAAGTCCCTCAAGGACCAAGAAGGCGATGTCTCGGGCCGCATCGCCCAGGCCGAGCGCCTTGACGCTCTTCAGGCCGAACGCGCCGAGATCCTCAAGACCATCAAGCGCGACTTCGCGCCCTCCGTCCTCGCCCTGAACTCGGGCGACGCCTCCCACCCGAGCTCCAACGGCACCGTCGACGACAACATCGAAGAAGCGCAAGTCGCCATCGACGCCGCGAAGTCCAAGCGCGAGACCGCCGTGCGCTCCTTCCGCGCCGCGAAAGTTCTCGAAGCCGCGTCCCTGCTCAGCCAGGCGAAGGCTCACGAGGAAATCGCGCAGAACCGCCTCGACGAGATTTCTGAAAAGCGGGCCCGTCTCGATAAGGCCGTCGCCGACAACAACGCCACCCTCGAGAAGCTCGAGGCCAAGGTCCGTTCGTGGAAGACCGAAATCCCCGACGACTCCCGCTCGATGCGCCCGACGATAACGGCCTACGCGGCCGCCTCGAAGGACCTCGTCGACGCCCGCGGCCTTTCCGACGCGAAGAAGGGCGACCCGTTCAAGGCGGCGGCCGCCATCGCCGCCGTCTCGACCGAACTCGACCAGGTCTGGGTCAAGGTCTCCAACGACCGCGACGCCTACGCCGAGGTGGTCCGCAGCCTCAAGGCCGCCGAGTCCCAGCTCAGCGCCGCCGCCTCCCAAGCCAACGCCGCCTCCAACGACGGCGTCACCGACAGCCCCGCGATCACCGCCGCCGAGCGCGACCTCGCGAACTTGAACTCCGCTTACAAAACCGCCGTCGCGGCCTCGCAGGCCGCGCACGGCGAGTGGCCCACCCTCGACCGCGAAGCCGACCGCATCACCAACGAAGCCTCTCACGTGGCCGCGATCCTGAAGGGCGAATTGGCCGCCGCCGCGCGCGCGACGCAGGCCATCTCGTCGGCTTCCTCCCAAGTGAGCCAGGCGACGAACTGGACCGGCTCGTACGGCGTCAGCGTCCCCGGCTCCCCGGGCTCCGGTTCGATCAGCAGCGCGCGCAGCGCGCTCAATAGCGGCGACTACGAAGGCGCCATCCGCTACGCGGAATCCGCGCGCAGCGCCGCCATCGCCGCGATTCAAGAAGCGGAAGCCGAAGTCTCCCGCCGCCGCAGAGCCGAAGAGGAGCGTCAGCGTCAGGAAGAAGAAGCGCGCCGCCGAAGGCAGCAGGAAGAAGACGATCGCCGCCGCCGTTCCGAGGAAGATTCCCGACGCTCGTCCGACAGCGGCTCGAGCGGCGGCGGTGGCTCGAGCTGGGGCGGTTCGAGCTCGGGTGGCGGTAGCTCCTCTTGGTGATAAACCGCAACGCCGCTCTCGCGGCGTTGTTGTTATTGCCGTCCGCCGCGACGAAAGTCGCGGCGCAGCTCCAGGTCGGCACAGCCGTTGAAAGCTCGTCCGCGCGACCTCAGGTCCCGGTCGTCGGAATGGGCGTCATTAACGGTCTGCCCGCTTCGTTGCCGTTCAGTTCAACATTGCCGTTGTCGCCTTCTTTGAATTCTCCCGCCGTTGCTCCCAGCATCACCGCGCTCACCCCCGTCGAATTAAACGGGTTGACGGAAAAAAAGAGACTCGAAACTTCCGTAACTTCAGGTCAGGCACCGATTTCATTGTCGTTGCCGTCCGTCTCCGCCCCCTCGAAGGCCGACGACGCCCGTGCCGAGGCCTCCAAAGCCGTTTCCGAGTGGCGCGCCGCCCGCGCCGCCGTCGCCGGCGACAGTTCCTATCCCGCCGTTACCCCCGTCGAGCACTCCCTCAAACTCGACGCCCTCTTCGACGGTTCCATGCCGAACTCAAAAGTCGTCCTCGGCCGCGCCGAGTCCTTGGGTCTGTCGGAAGGCGCTCTCGGCCTCGCTCTCTCCGAGTCGAAGAATGCCGTGGACGCCGCCACCCGCCTCTCCGCCCTCGGCGTGCTCGGTTCTAAAGAAGCGTCTCTCGCGAGTTCCCAAGAAGACGAGTTCCGCTTCCTCCTCACGCGCATCTGGCGCGCCGCCGCCCCCGAGATTCCCGCTCCCTACGCGATCGACACCTCCTTCGGCGTCCCCGCCCTTAAAGTCGAGCGCGACGGCGTCACCTACTTCGTCCACGGAGTCGCCCACGGCCAGAACGCCCCTCCCCGCCGCGGCGACATCCTCGCGCTGACGCGCAAGATCGTCTCCGCCGGCCACGCGCTCTACTCCGAGCAAAACCTCCCCGTCTACTACGGCTACAAAGCCGGCCGCGAAACTCTCGATCACAAGGCTCCCGACGGCTACCCGACGAGCGTCGTCCCCGCCGCCCCCGGATATACCGTCGCCACGCTTTTCGCGAAGCGCGCGATCGACTGGGCCGTCTCCCCCGGCACCGTCTTCGCCTCCGCGATCTGGTCGTTCGCCTCGCCTGCCTCCCCTTGGCCTTGGCTCGCCCTCGCGGCCGCACTCGTCGCCGCCTTCTTCACTTTGACCGGCGGCCTGCCCCTGCTCCGCCTGCGCCGCCGCCGCCGCGCCGCCGAGGCCCGCGCCGCCGGCCTTGAGGACATGGCGGATCAATACGCCGACGAGGCCCGCAATTTCTTCGTTTCGAAACCAGACCTTGAGGTCTTAAGAGGCCTCGAGCTGCCCCAGCCGTTGGGCAGCTTGGAGACGGACCGCTACTCCGTCCGCTCGCGCGCCATCGCCGACGCCGTCGCCGCCGACGCCGCGGCGGCCGGCGCCAAAGCCGTGCACCTCGTCGTCGGCCACCTGCACGCCCACGAGGTCGCCTGGCGCCTTCAGCAGGGACCCAGGCCCGGGTCCCAAGTCTCGTAGGCCCAATAGATTCCGAAAATGACCCCCGTTGTCTCATGTGATTTTTGCCGGTTGTCGATAGAATAAGCCCTTCGTACCCAATCCATGGAGGATTACCCGATGTTCAAGAAGTCCCTCGCCTCGGTCGTTTGCGCCGCCATCATCGTGGCCGGCCCCGGACACCTCTCTTTGGACGCGGCGGCTCAAGCCGTCGCCGGACGCGTCGCCACCGCCGTCTCCATCGTTCCCACCATGGGAACGGGCATGAACGCGCCGACTATGGGCGTCACCTCCTTTAATAGCCTGTCCTTGACCCCGAGCGCCTCGCTCGCCCCGTCTCTCCTGGCCGCGCCGTCTTTGACTCCGACGGCCGCCGTCGCCGTGCCCGTCGCGGCCGTCGCCGCCCCCGTCGCGCTGACCCCCAACGCGACGCCCGCCGCCTCCGCGGTCGCGAAGTCTTTCGCCCCCAACTCCTACGCCGCCTTGCGCGCGCTCCAGCTTCCCGCGGCGTCCCGCGCCGAGGCTCCGTCCGCGTCCGTCGCGAAGGCCGCCGCGCTCAACGCTTTCTTCGACAACTCCGCGTCCCGCCACGAGAGCCTCGAGGTTCTGGGCTCCGCCGCGTCCGTCGAGTCCAACCTCGGTAAGTCCGAGGTCGCGTCCGCCCAGACCCCCGCCTCCATCGAGCGCGCCGCGCTCGAGAAGGGCCAGGCCGCCGGCGAAGCCGCGATCGTCAGCCTCGCCAAGCGCGCGTGGAACGCCGTCCTCGGCATGCTCGGCATCGGCGTCAAGAAGATGGAGACGCCGGAAGTGATGGCGCAGCGCATCATCGATCAACTGAACGCGCAGAAGCCCGTTTACAACCGCAAGGTCCAGGAAGCCTCCACCCTCGTTGAGAAGCTTAAGCTGCAAGTCGAAGGCGAGACCAAGAAGGTCGCCGAGCTCGAGCGGGGCATCACCGCCATTCTCTCCGACTCCGACGCGGCCAACGATGTCATGGCCTCGGGCATGATCAACCAGCAGAAGACGCTTAACGGCTCCATCGCCGCCACCAAGGAGCAGATCGTCCTCGCCGAGAACACGCTCCAGCACATCAAGGACGAGCGCGCGAGCTTCTTCTCCGAGCGCGAGGAGATGCTGGCCAAGATTCAGGCCGGCCTCACCAAGTCCAAGTCGGCCGAGATCCAGAAGCAGATCGCCGAGCTCAAGGGCGGCTTCCAGATCGGCGACCTCAAAGACAACATGGACAAGTTCGAGGAC